>JAPUIR010000152.1 GCA_027296805.1 Chloroflexota bacterium
CGGGCTGAGGGGGACCGGGCGTCGGCGATTCTCCGCGCGGAGGGTGCGCGCCAGTCGGCGATCCTGGAGGCGGAAGGGTTCGCGCAGGCGATGCGCAACGTCAACGAGGCGGCGCAGGACGTGCACGCAAACACGATGGGGCTGCAGTACCTGGATATGCTGCGCACGCTGGGCCAGGGGGAGAGCACCAAGTGGATCATCCCCATGGAGTTCTCGAACGTGGCGAAGGCGATCGGGGACCGCTTGATGGCGATGACGGGCAGCAGCGGCTCGTCGGACGGCGAGGGGCAGAGCTCCTAAGGGCGGGGGGGAGCGCCAGCCGTCTGGAGCAGGAAGGGCTCGAGCTCGTCGAACAGTTCCTGGCTGCGCTCGCGGAGGGCGTGGCCCGCGCCCGCGAGGAGCACGAGCCGCTTGGGGTCGAGCGCACGCTGAAAGATGTCCTCGCTGGCGGCGTGGGGGAGCACCTGATCGTCGTCACCGTGGATGAGGAGCAGGGGCTTGCCCAGGTTCTCGACCTGGCGAGTGCCGAAGAGTTGGGGGGAGAGGGAGGCGACGGCGACGACCAGGGGCGCCAACTGTCCTGCCTTAATCACCACTGCGCCACCAAAGGAGTGCCCGACGAGGGCGATGCGCTGCGCACCGACCCCCTGCAAGAAGGAGCAGGCCGCAAGGACATCGAGGACGCTCTCTTCGAGTTCGCCCGCGTGGCGGTAGTGGAGGCGGAGGCTGGTGAGGCCCTTGCGGACGAGGGTGCGGGCGAGCGCTTGATAGAGCTTGTCGCCGGGCCCCAGGACTTCGTGGGGGCCGCCCATCGCGCCGTTGCAGTAGACGACCGCGCCCGACTCACCCTCGGCAACATCGAGCAGCGCCTGGATCTCGCCACGGCTGGTCTGCAACAGCAGTTCGAACGTGTCGCTGCCTTCCAGAGGGCGGGCGGCCACGTCGCGGATGCTGAGGGCGAGATCGTCGCCGTTACCGGAGGCGGCGGGCGGATCGGTCATCGCGGCAGTCTAGGGGAAGGGAGCGAAGGCGCTTCTACTTCGCGCTGACGCGGGTGGCGACGAAGCGACGGATGCGGTCGAGCGCGCGTTCGATATCGGCGTAGGAGGTGGCGTAGCAAGCGCGGACGTAGCCGCGACCGCCGTCGCCGAAGGCTGAGCCGGGAATGACGGCGACCTGCTCTTGGACAAGGAGTTGTTCGGCGAAGGCTTCGTCGTCGAGGCCGGTGGAGACGATGCTGGGGAAAGCGTAGAAGGCGCCCAGCGGCTCAGTGCAGGCCAGGCCAATCTGGTTAAGGCCCTGGTACATGAGGCGCCGACGGCGATCGTATTCGTCGCGCATGGAGACGAGGTGCTCCTCGCCGCTGACGAGTGCTTCGAGGGCCGCAAACTGAGAGGGGGTGGGGGCGGACATCATGACGTACTGGTGGATCTTCATGATGCCCTCGAGCAGGGCAGAGGCGGCGAGGACGTAGCCCACGCGCCAGCCGGTCATGGCGTAATCCTTGGAGAAGCCCCCGAGCGTGACCGTGCGATCGCGCATCCCAACGATGGCGGCGATGGGGGTGTGGACGACGCCGTAGACGAGTCGATCGTAGATCTCGTCTGAGATGACGATGAGGTCGTGGTGGATGGCGATCCGCGCGATGGCGCTCAGGGCGTCGAGACTCAGGACGGCGCCGGGGGGGTTGGCGGGGAAGCCGAGCAAGATGGCCTTGGTCTGGGGCGTGACAGCGGCTTCGACGGCGGCGGGGTCGAGCGCGAAGGCGTTGTCGGCGGTGGTGGCGAGCCCGACGGGCACGCCGCCCGCGAGTTGAATGGTGGGGCGATAGGCGACGTAGGCGGGGTCCGGCAAGATGACTTCGTCGCCAGGGTCAATCAAGGCGCGCATGACGATGTCGAGGCCTTCGGAGACGCCGCTCGTGATGAGGATCTCGCCGTGGGGGTCGTAGGCGAGGCCATAGAGGCGATCGAGGTGGACGGCGAGCTGCTCGCGGAGTTCGACGAGGCCGAAGTTGGAGGTGTAGTGGGTGTGGCCCTCCTCGATGGAGCGGATGGCGGCGTCGCGGACGGACCAGGGGGTGACGAAGTCGGGCTCGCCAACGCCCAGGGAGATGACATCGTCCATCGAGGCGAGCAGATCGAAAAAGCGGCGGATGCCGGAGGAGGGGATCGCCTGCGCGCGCTGGGAGAGCCGTCGGCCGGGGTCGGACATGCGGTTAGAGCACCAAAGCCTGGCGGTCGCCTTCCTCGGCCCCGTCCAGAAGGACGCCGTGTTCCTTGAAGCGGCGCATGATGACGTGGGTCACGGTGCTCTGCACGCCGTGGAGGGTTGCGAGCTTCTCCCCGACGAAGTCGGAGATCTCATGGATAGAGGGGGCGGTGATGATGACGGCGAGGTCGTACTCGCCGGACATGAAGTAGCAGGTTTCGACCTCGTCGAAGCGGGAGACGCGCCGGGCGACGGCCTTGTAGCCGACGTTTTCCTCGGGCTGCACCTTGACCTCGACGAGGGCATAAACCTTGGCGTGCCCGGCGGCGGCCCAGTCGACGGTGGCGCCGAGGGAGAGAATGTAGTGGCGGGCCTCGGCCTCGGCGATGAGATCGCGGACCTCCTGCTCGTCGCGCCCGGTCTCCTCCGCGATCTGGGCGGGGGTGAGGCGGGCATCGCGCTCGAGCGCTTGGAGAATCTGTTCCATCTGCTACCCCCTCGCTGGGAGTCGTTCTGACGCCGTGTCGCGATCGTATGAGGGCGGGCGGATGCCGTCTATGCAGAGGACACCAGCGTTACGCGCGCTTGATGGAGGGGGCTTCGAGGCTGGGGTGGCGGGTGTGCCAGTCGGTGGCTTGCTGATAGGCGAAGGCGCCGCGGAAGAGCGTGGCTTCGTCCCAGGCGTTGGCGATGAACTGAAGCCCCGCCGGCATGCCGTCCGCGCCGAAGCCGGCCGGGACAGAGATGGCGGGCAGCCCGGCGATGTTGGCGGGCACGGTGAAAATGTCGTTGAGGTACATCTCGTAGGGGTCGCTGACGGCGCCCTGCTTGAAAGCGACGGAGGGGGTGGTGGGCGTGACGATCAGGGGCGCCTTGGCGAAGACGCCGTCGAACTCGCGGCGGATGAGGGTGCGCACCTTCTGGGCCTTGAGGTAATAGGCGTCGTAGTAGCCGGCGGAGAGGGCGTACGCGCCCAGCATGATGCGGCGCTTGACCTCGTCGCCGAAGCCGTACTGGCGGGTGCCCTCGTAGTTCTCCCACATCGAATCGCCGTCCGTGTAGGAGTAGCCGTACTTGACGCCGTCATAGCGAGCCAGGTTCGCGGAGGCTTCGGAGGGGGCGAGGATGTAATAGACGGTGAGGGCGTGCTGGGCGGTGGGCAGGCTGGCGTCGCGATCGATCGTGGCGCCGAGACCGGCGAGAACGTCGAGGGCCTGCTCGGCGGCGGCGAGCACCTCGGGCTGGATGCCAGGCCCAGCTTGGAAGAACTCCCGCGGGGCGGCGATGGCGACGCCGTCGAGGCCCTTGTCGAGATCGGCGCTGAAGTCAGGGACGGGCAGTTCGGAGCAAGTGGAATCGCTGAGATCGGGGCCGGCGACAACCTGGAGCAGGGCGGCGGCGTCCTCGACGGTGCGGGCGAACGGTCCGACCTGGTCGAGAGAGGACGCGAAAGCGACGAGGCCGTAGCGGCTGACGCGTCCGTAAGTGGGCTTCATGCCCACGACGCCGCAGAAGGCGGCGGGCTGGCGGATGCTGCCTCCGGTGTCGGTGCCGAGGGAGACGATCGCCTGGCCCGCACCGACGGCGGTCGCGGAGCCGCCGGAGGAACCGCCGGGCACTCGTTCGGGATCCCAGGGGTTGCCGGTGGGGAAAAAGGCGGAATGCTCGGTGGAGGAGCCCATGGCGAATTCGTCCATATTGGTCTTGCCCACCATGACTGCGCCGGCCTCGCGCAGCCGTTCGATGACGGTCGCGTCGTAGACCGGAACGTAGTCTTCGAGCATGCGAGAGCCGCAGGTGGTGCGGACACCTTTCGTACTGAGCAGATCTTTGATCGCGATGGGGATGCCGGTAAGCGCAGTGCTCTCAGACGCGTCGCCGGATTGGAGGCGCTGATCGGCCTGGTCGGCGGCGGCGCGGGCTTCGTCGTCCATGACGGTGAGGAAGGCGCGCATGGCGTCGTCGGTAGCGTCGATGCGGGCGAGGGAGGCTTCGGTGAGGTCGCGTGAGGTGAAGGCGCCGGAGCGCAGGCCGCCGGCGGCTTGGGTCAGCGTGAGATATGGATCGAGAGCGTCCAACGACATCACTCGAGCACGGCACGCACGCGAAGGTAGTTGTCTTCGCGGGTGGGGGCGTTGGCAAGCGTCTCCTCGGTCGTGAGGCAGGCGATCGATTCGTCGGCGGCCATGACATTGGTGACGTCGGCGCCGTTCATCGTCGGCTCAACGTCGTCCGTCTCGATGGCGGCGAGGGCTTGGAAGTGGCCGATGATGTCGGAGAGCTCGTCGCGGAACTTCTCCACCTCCGCGTCCGTCATGCCGATACGGGCGAGCGTCGCGATGTGGCGAACGTCGTCCGTGGAGAGCAGCGTGTTCGTTTCGGCGTCGGCCACGATGACCCTTTCGAGGCGAATACCCGCTTCTTGCGGGGCCAGTATATGGCCGCGTTCCAGAGCGCTCCAGCAACGGCCTGGTGCCGGGTTACAGGCAGGTAAGCGGCGCTCGTGCCTAGCTCGGACCGATCTGGCCGGCGATGGTAGGCTGGGTCTCGGGTGGCTCCGAACTCGATGGCGACGCATGATCGATCGCGAACCGCTCGACGATCCCCCCACGCCCGCGCAGGCCGTCCGATGTCTCGAAGACGCCGCCGCGTTCGCGGCCGCGCATGGCGAGCGCATCGATCTGGGCGTGCCAAGTTTGGTCTGGGGCAGGGGGCAGGAACGTCGGATCCGCTTGATTCGCGATCGAATCCCGTTGCGGGATCGCCGCATCCTCGATGTGGGCTGCGGGGTGGGACAGTACGTCCAACATTTGCGCGAGCTGCCCGCCACGGTGACTGGAATCGATCTGGACGTGCGCCGGGTCACGACGGGGGGCCGGGAGGTGCCCGGCCTGATGGGCGGGGACGCGGAGCAGTTGCCGTTCGTGGACGGGTCGTTCGACGTGGTGCTGCTGAACGAGGTGATCGAACACATGCGCGATCCGCGCGCCGCGCTGGCCGAGGTGTGGCGGGTGCTGGTCCCTGGGGGCCACGTGGCGATTTACGCACCAAACCGGGGCTTTCCCTTCGAGACTCACGGCGTTTGCTGGCGCGGCCAGTACCACTTCGGGAACTATCCCTTGGTGAACTGGTTGCCGCGCCCCTGGCGCGACCGCCTGGTACCGCACGCCGCGGTCTACCGACGTCGAGACCTGCGGCTACTCTGGCGAGGGCTGAATTACGCGGTGCTGTTTCACGGAGCGCTGTTCCCCGCCTTTGACGGGATTCGTGCCCGGCATGAGCTGCTGGGACGGGTGCTTCAAACGACGCTGCATCGGGCGGAGGGGACGCCGCTGCGCGCGCTGGGCCTGAGTCACTTCGTGATCCTGGAGCGGCGGGAGGCAGCGGATTGAGCCGGCGGTCGCAGGGCAACAATCGGGCGCGGGGGTCGCGCGGAGGCAGCGGTGGACGCGGGCAGCGAACGTCCACGCGGCTGGCCGTGCGGCAGCGACGACGACGTCGGGAGCGGCAGACCCGCAAGGGGTTCCCCAAGCTGTGGATCTTCGGGCCGATGTCGATCTTCATTGTGCTGTTGATCACGGCAGGCGCGGGCGCGGGCGCGGTGTACGGCGTCTACCGCTCGTTCGCGAACGATCTGGTGGAGCCGACGGACATTGAGCTGACGCAACGGTCGCTCGGGACGAGCAAGGTGTTCGACCGGGAGGGGGAGAGCGGCCGGCTGTTGTTCGAGTTCGCGGATCCGCTGTCGGGGCTACGCAATCCGATCAAGCTGGCAGTCGTGTCGCCGCACCTAATCAACGCGACGGTTTCGACGGAGGACTCGACGTTCTTCGAGAACCGCGGGATCAATACGCGCGGGCTGCTGCGCGCGGCCTGGGAGAACCTGAATCTGGGTCTGGGAAGCGGCAATTTCTTGGGGGGCTCCGGGGGCTCTTCGATTACGCAGCAACTCGTGAAGAACGTCCTGCTGCCCTTGGAAGAGCGGTCCGAGCGCACCATCAGTCGCAAGCTGAAGGAGACGATCCTGGCGCTGGAGCTGACCGACCAGTACCCGAAGACGCAGATCCTGGAGTGGTATCTCAATTCGATCTTCTACGGCAATCACGCCTACGGAATCGGGGCGGCGAGCCAGCGCTACTTCGACAAGCCCGCGATGGAGCTGACTCTGGCGGAGGCAACGCTGCTGGCAGGGCTGCCGCAGGCGCCGGCCGATCTGGATCCGTTCCTCTATCCCACGCGCGCCAAGAACCGGCAGGCGGACGTGCTGGATCTGATGGTGATCAACGGCTACATCGGCCGAGCGGAAGCGGAGGATGCGAAACGGGAGCCGCTGACTTTCGCGAGCCCCCAGTTCGAGATTTTGGCGCCGCACTTCGTGTTCTACGTCCAGGACGAGCTGATCACGCTGTGTGAGCGCGGGATCCTGACGCTGCCGGCGAACGTGGAGGATTGCGGGGACGTGCTCACGGAGGGTGGTCTGCGGATCACGACGACCCTGGACTTCAACTTGCAGCAGCAGGCGGAGCAGATCGTGCGGTCAGATCTGGCGACGTTCGAGGAGCAGACCGGAGCCCACAACGCGGCGCTGGTGGCGATCGATCCGGCAAGCGGCGAAATCCGGGCGATGGTGGGGAGCCGGGACTTCTTCCGGGAAGACGTGGACGGGCAGGTCAACAATGCGATCGCGCTGAACTCGCCGGGGTCGTCGTTCAAACCGATCACTTACGTGACCGGGTTCCTGCGCAATCCGGAGCTCTGGAATCCAGCCACGATCGTGTGGGACGTGCCATTGGAGTTCACCGAGGCCGACGGCAGCACGTTCTCGCCGGTGAACTTCGACGCGGTATCGCGGGGACCCGTCTCGATCCGGACGGCGCTGGCGAATTCGATCAACGTGCCGGCGTTCCGTGTGGCGGACGAGCTGGGCGTGACAGCGGTGCTGGATATCGCACACCGCATGGGGATCACGACGATGCAGGATGCCAGCCAGTTTGGGCCGTCGATCACGCTGGGCGGCGGGGACGTGACGTTGGTGGATATGGCCTTCGCCTACAGCGTGTTCGCCAACTTGGGTGTGATGCGGGGGCAGCGCACGCTCCTGGACCTGCCGTTCGGCAACCGGGCCCTGGACCCGATCGCGATCCGCGAAGTACGGGATGTGAACGGGAACGTCCTCTATCGGATCGACACCGCGGTGGAGCGTCGCGTGTTGCCGGCCGCGCAGGCCTACCAGATCACCGACATCCTCTCCGACAACTCGGCGCGGGCGATCCTGTACGGGCTCAACAGCACGCTGGTACTGGACCGGCCGGTGGCGGCGAAGACGGGGACGGCGGGGGAGCCGGGACGAAACGACTTGCGTCGCGACTACTGGACCGTGGGCTACACGCCCGATCTCGTGACGGCGGTCTGGGTGGGGAACCAAGACAACAGTCCGATGACGGGTGGGAGTTCGTCGCGGACAGCGGGGTTGATCTGGCACGATTTCATGCTCGCGGCACACCAGGGCGTGCCGGTATCGGAGTTCGAGATACCGGAGGGGCTGACCACAGCGGAAGTGTTCGTGCCGCAG
>JAPUIR010000153.1 GCA_027296805.1 Chloroflexota bacterium
TGCCCTCTGACGCAGACGCACACCCGGCTACGATGCGGGCATGCCAACGCCCGATTCCGACACGGAATGCACCGCTTGTCCCCCGCACGCGGAGCGCTGCGCGCACTGGGGACCCTTCGTGGTGCGGCTGTATCCGCCCTCGAAGTGGGACGCAGCGCTGAGCCGGTGGGGGGTGGAGGGTCCGGGCGTGATCGACGTGGAGCGGTCGCGGCGGGAGCGTGTGCCAAGAACATCGATGTCTCCGGCACACGCGTCGACCAACTCCGGGCGGCACGACAATCGGGACCATGCGCTGCTCGATTTTGAGTCGCGGGCGCAGGCGATGCGGCGTTACGAGGTGCCGACGCAACGACCCCAGGGAGGCTGAGGGTGGGATGGAACGCGTTCTGGCTGGTGCCGCTCGCCGTCGCGGGGCTGATGTTCGCCTGCGGGGGGACGGGGTCGCCGGAGGTCGAGGAGGCGCCGGGGACGGAGACAGCCGCTGAGCAGGAGGCGGAGGCGGACGATCCAGCGACAGTTGACGACGAGCAGCCAGCCCCACTTCCGCCTGCGGGGGGCGCGACGGGCGACGTGGTCGGGGAGCGGGAATCGACGCTGATCGCGGCGATCACGGATCACATCGAGGCGCTGAACGCGCTCGATCGGGAGGCGTTCGTCGGGCGCTTCATCGATGACTGCGGCGATGCCGCCGCGGCCGGAGCGTTCTCGTACGCCTTCGCGGCGCCGCTGGTGGAAGCGGGCGCGGTCGTCAGGAGCGACTTTGAGTCGATCGTGTTCCTGGACGGCGACCGGGCCGAGGTGATCTACGGGTCGACACTGCCCGGCGATCTCTGGGTGGTACGCGACGAGGTGTGGTGGATCAGCACGTGCTCGTGATAGTGCGGGACAGACCGGCGCCGTAAGCTGCGCTCCTCGTGTCTGCCCCCGTGGACCCCCGCCCCCGGACCCCAATCGCCGCCCGCTTCCTGCCGTCGCGGTACTACTACGGCTGGTATATAGCAATCGCGATGTCGCTGGTGATGATGGCGGGGGTGGGGGTGGGCTTCTACGGCTTGGCGGTGTTCTTGAAGCCGCTGCAGGACGCGCACGGCTGGTCGAATACGGCCGTGAGCGGCGCGACGGGGGCGTATTTCGTGATCTCGGGGGTCGTGACGGCGCTGGTGGGGCCGTATGTGGACCGTCGGGGGCCGATCCCGTTCCTGGTGGCGGGCTTGATTCTGACGGCGCTGGCGACGGCGTTGGTGGGGCTCGTGGACACGCTGTGGCAGCTCTACCTCGTGTATACGTTGTTGGCGCTGGGATTCGGGCTGGCGGGCGGGGTTTCGATGAACGCGATCATGACGCGCTGGTTCGTGCGACGGCGGGCGCAAGCGATGAGCATCTCGTCGACAGGGATCTCGGTGGCGGGGGTGATACTGCCGCCGTTGGGCGCGGTCCTGATCGCGGCGGGCGGCTTGGAGCTCACCGCGCCGATCTTCGGCCTCGTGATCGCGCTGTCCGTCCCGATCGTGGTGCTGGTGATGGTCTGGGATCCGTCGCAGATGGGGCTGCGGCCGGATGGCCGCGAGCCTCCGCCCAAGGACGCGACCGAGGGCGGAGCGCTGAGCGACCTGGTGCAGCGGCGGCGCTGGTCGATCCGAGAGGTGACGCGGACGGCGCCATTTTGGGCGGTCGTGATCGCCTTCACGCTGGTCTTGATGTCGCAGACGGGGTTCCTGATCCATCAGATCGCGTTCTTGGAGGAGCGCATGGGTTCGCGGACGGCCGCGTCGTTGGCGTTGAGCACGGCGGCGTTCGGCAGCATCGTGGCGCGGCTGGTGGTGGGGACGTTCGCGGATCGGCTGAACAAGCGGCGGCTGACGGCAGGGCTGTTCGTGCTGCAAGGGACGGCGGTGCTGCTGCTGACGTTCATCGAGAACGACGCGACGACGTACCTGTTCACGCTCCTGTTCGGATTCACGTTCGGGAACGTGTACATGATGCAGTCGTTGCTGGTGGGGGAGATCTTTGGCTTGGTGTCGTTCGGGACGGTGTTCGGCTTGGTCTCTTTCGCGGGGCAGACCAGCAGCGGCCTGGGCCCTCTGCTGGTGGGCCTGCTGGAGGATTCGACGGGGAGCTACACGATCCCGTTCACCGTGACGGCGCTGGTCACCTTCGTAGGAGCGCTGATCGTTTTGCGAGCGCGGCCGGTTCCGGTACGCAGGCCAGCGCCAGGGGTCAGGCGCTAGAAGGCGATACCGAGGTCTTCGATGAACTCGAGGTTGGGGACCTTGTGGAGTTCCGTGGGCCGGAGCTTGAGTTTGGAGGAGCGGCTGCCGCCACCAACCCAGATGTATTCGAGGTCCATGAGGGGGCGGTCGACGTAGATGGGGAGTTGGTCGGGCAGGGCGAAGATGGTGACGCCACCGATGAGCATGCCGGTGAGGTCGCGGGTCTCGTCGGCGGAGGCGAAGGAGACCTTGCGGGCGCCCATCAGTTTGCGGACGCGCTTGTTGACGTCGAGCTTGCTGGTGGCGGCGACGACGCAGGCGACGTAGTCCTTGGGCTCTTTCTTGGTGGCGACGACGATGGTGTTGCCGGAGGCGGCAGGGGCGATGCCGTAGTGCTCGCAGAATTGGGCGGTGTCGGCGAGGTCGGGGTCGCAGGGCATGACCTCGTAGGCGATGCCGCGGGCGTCCATCCAGGCGTGGACTTGGGTGTCGATGTTCTCGAAGTCGAGTGGGCTCAGGAGAACCTCCATCGGTAGACTACCGCCAGTCATTAGGCAGCGCCGGGCCGAAGGAGGAGGCATGGAGTACGACGAGATCATCGTGGGGGCGGGATCGGCGGGGGCGGTGCTGGCGGCGCGCTTGTCGGAGGATCCAGATCGCACGGTGCTGCTGCTGGAGGCGGGGCCGGATTACGCGTCGATCGAGGAGATGCCGGACGACCTGCTCAAGCCTTGGGTGTCGTGGGCGGATCACGATTGGGGCTTCGAGGCGGAGGCGGCGCCGGGACGTACGATCAAGCTGCACCGGGGCAAGGTGGTGGGGGGATCGTCGGCGGTGAACGGGACGATCGCGCTGCGGGGCGTGCCGGGCGACTTCCAAGCCTGGGTCGATCAGGGTAACGACGAATGGTCGTGGGAGAAGGTGCTGCCGGCTTACCGACGCTTGGAGAGCGACCCGGAGGGGGGCGACTTCCACGGCACCAATGGCCCGATCCCGATCGAGCGGCCGGAGCCGGCAGAGTGGCAGCCGATCCAGCGGGCGTTCCATGAGGCGTGTCTGGCGCTGGGGTATGCGGACGTCGTCGATCACAACCTGCCGGATGCGACGGGGGTGGGGTCGTGGCCGCGCAACCGCGAACACGGGAACCGGGTTTCGACCAACATGGGCTATCTGGTGCCTAACCGAGGCCGCCTCAACCTGACGATCCGGGCGGAATGTCTGGTCAACCGGGTGATCGTGGAGGACGGCGTGGCGGTCGGGGTGGAGGTGGAGAGCGGCGGGGAGCTGCAGGAGGTGAGAGGGAAGCGGATCACGTTGTCGGCGGGAGCGCTGGTGTCGCCCGCGATTCTGCTGCGCTCGGGGATCGGTCCGGCGGAGAAGCTGGAGCCGCACGGGATCGGGCAGGTGCTGGATCTGCCGGGGGTAGGCGAGAACCTCGTCGATCACTTCAGCGTGGGCGTGCAGGCGGTGCCCAAGGAGGGGACCCCGCACGATGTGAGCGTCGTGACGGAGGTAGGGCTGCGTTATACGGCGGAGGGGTCGGATCAGTTCAACGATATGCAGTTGGCGGTGTCGACGATCTTCGACCGGGAGCAGGTGCGGGGGCTGACGGACCATCCGCGCCGAAGCGGGGCGACGTTCGGGGTAGGAGCGGTGGTGCAGCGCACGCGGTCGCGGGGGCGGTTGACGTTGCGCAGCGCCGATCCGCACGAGCAGCCGCAGCTCGATATGCACTACGCGACCGACGCGGAGGACATGCGGCGCCTGATCGAGGGGGCACGGCTGTCGTGGCGGGTGATGCACGGGCCGGAGATGGCGCCGTTCGTGGAGGAGATCATCGCGCCGAGCGCGGAGGTGATCGCGTCCGACGAGCTGCTGGCGGAGTACATCCGCGCTACGACGAGTACGACCTGGCATGTGACAGGGACGTGCCGGATGGGACCCGCAGACGATGTGCTGGCGGTGGTCGATCAGTACGGGCAGGTGCGGGGGATCGCGGGGCTGCACGTGGCGGACGCGTCGATCATGCCAGACATCGTGTCGTGCAACACCAATCTGACCTCGATCATGATCGGCGAGCGGGTAGCGGAGTGGCAGCGAGACGGGACGGGCTGAGCAACGTCGAGGCTCTTGCCCCGCAAGACGCCGACAGGCTGGAGCGAGCGGGACCGCTAGACTGAGGCCGCGCCAGCAGTGGTCGCACGGCTTTGGCCGTCGTGGTCGCTTCGGTGATGACTTTGGTCATCGATCCGGGCGGTCGCTGCGGCAGGCGCCTGCGTACCCGTCCAGGAGGATCGGCAATCAACGTTGAACGGCGTCCGGGGATCACGCTGAGTCCGGTGCAGCGGGTGCGGGCGGCCGGACACCCGCGCGACTTCTTCTACGGCTGGCGCATCGTGGGCGCGGGCATGGTCGTGCAGATGCTGATCAGCGCTCTGATGATGCAGTCGTTCGGGGCGTACGCGGCGATCCTGCGGGATGAGTTCGGTTGGTCGAAGACGCTGTTCTCGTTCGCGTTTTCGATGACGCGGGTGGAGAGCGGGATGTTGGGGCCGATCCAAGGCTGGCTGATCGACACGCTGGGGCCGCGCGCGATGATGCGCGCCGGGTTCGTGCTGCTGGGCGTGGGGATGATGCTGTTCAGCCAGATCGACACGCAGTGGAACTTCTTCCTGTTCTACTTCCTCATGTCGCTGGGGGCGAGCCTGGCGGGCTTCATGACGCTGACGACGGCTGTCGTGAACTGGTTCGAGCGCAGAAGGGCACTCGCGATCTCGATAATGGGGATCGGGATGGCGATCGGCGGGCTGCTGGTGCCGCTGGTGGTGTTGTCGCTGGAGGAGCTGGGCTGGAGGGAGACGGCGTTCGGGTCGGGGGTGTTGCTGATGGCTCTGGGGCTACCGCTCTCGCAGGTGGTGCGGACGCGGCCGGAGGACATGGGCTTGCGGGTCGATGGGGTGGGGCGCGTGAGAGCGAGCGTCGGCGCGGAGGGATCGGACGCGGCGGAGGATGCGGGGGACTATACGGCGCGGGAGGCGCTGCGGACGAGTGCGTTCTGGTACCTCTCACTGGGGCACGCATCGGCGCTGTTGGTGGTGGGAGCGGTGATGGTGCATCTGGTGCTGTACGTGAACGAGCAGCTGGGCTATTCGTTGAGCACGGCCGGGCTAGTGATCGCAGCGATGACGGCCGCGCAGATCGTGGGGATGCTGCTGGGCGGCGTGCTGGGCGATCGCGTAGAGAAGCGGGTGATCCTGGTGGTGGCGATGCTGGCCCATGCGGTGGCGCTGCTCGTGCTGGCCTGGTCGTCGACGCTGTGGCTGGTGTTCGTGTTCGCGGTCCTGCACGGCACGGCCTGGGGCGCGCGCGGGCCGCTGACGCAAGCATTACGAGCGGACTACTTCGGGCGGACGTCGTTCGCGAAAATCATGGGCTTCTCGTCGGTGATCATGATGGTGGGGATGACGCTGGGGCCGATCGTGGCGGGGGTGCTGGCGGACGAGACGGGGAGCTACCGCACCGGCTTCACGGTGCTGGCGATCGCGGCGGGGATCGGGTCGATCTTCTTCGTGCTGGCGCGGCCACCGCGGCGGCCTGGTGAACCGGTGGAGGCCCGTTCCAACGCGCCGTCTATGGTCGAGCCGGCGGCCAGCGAAAGAACGACACAGCCAGCGCCCGGAGGTGCTGGGCTGCGATCTTGAGCGGCCGGCGTCGCGAGAGAGGCGTGGAATTGCTGCATAGTAGCCGGGCACCGTAGCCTTGGGCTGTCGAAGCGGATCCGCGTAAGCGAGGAGATGTGCATGCGCTATCGCAAGGTCGCGAACTCCGACGTCACCGTGTCCGAGGTGGGATTCGGGGTGTGGACGGTGGCGACGTCGTGGTGGGGGGAGCACACGGACGCGAGCGCGGTGAGCCTGATGCGCGAGGCGCGCGATCTTGGGATCACGTTCTTCGACACGGCGGATACGTACGGCAACGGTCGCGGTGAAACGCTGCTGCGAGACGCGTTCCCCGGCGGGGAGCGCTCCGACGTCGTGATCGCGACGAAGTTCGGCTACGACTGGAAGAACCGTCCCACGGAGGCCGCCGCGGGGCACCAAGAAGCGCCGCAGCGCTGGGACGTGTCGTTCTTGGAGAACTCGTTGCACGAGTCGCTGGAGCGGCTGGGCAGCGACTACATCGACATTTGGCAGTTCCACAATCCGCGCATGGATGCGCTGGAGCAGGACGACGTCTGGCACTTTCTGCAACGGGTGAAGCAGGAAGGCAAGGTGCGCGCGATCGGGGTGGCGCTGGGGCCGGCGATCGGGTGGCTGGAAGAGGGTGTCTCGGCGCTGGAGGAGCGGGGCGCGGACGTGGTGCAGATCATCTACAACGCGCTGGAGTTGGATCCGGGGCGGGACTTGATCGCGGCAGCGGAGCGGGCGGGAGCGTCGCTGCTGGTGCGAGTGCCGCACTCGTCGGGGATGCTGGAGGGGCGCTACACGAAGGACACGGTGTTCGAGAAGAGCGACCATCGCAGCCACCGGCCGGAGGCGTGGCTGACGAACGGGCTGAAGAAGATCGAGCAGCTCGACTTCCTGATGCGCGATGACGCGACGCTGGGCCAGGCGGCGCTGCAGTTCTTGATGCGTACGCCGGCGATCGTGAGTTCGCTGCCGAACATCTATGACCGCGAGCAGCTGTTGGAGTTCGGAGCGGCGTGCGAGACGCCCGCGATCGATGAGGAACAGTACGCGCGCGTGGCAGCGATGTTCGACGACAATTTCGGGCTGGAGCGAGAGCGGGAGGCGGGGGTGGCGGCGGAGAACCGGACGTCGGACGAGATCAAGGCTTCGACGTCGTGAGCGAGCAGCGTGGACAGGGCTGGGGCAAGCAGTTCGTGAAGTTCTCCTTCTACCGCGTGGCCGATCACGTGCGTCGCGGCGGAGGGGCGGAGCGGCTGGACGTAGGCAAGCGGCTGGCGACGCTGTTGGAGCGGTCGTCAGAGCGGATGCTGACACGGACCTACACGACGGTGGGCACGCGGGCCGACACGGACTTTTTGATCTGGCAGGTGGCGGACGATCTGGGGGAGATCGAGAGCTGGCACGGCGAGTTCCTGGCCTCGCCGTTGGCGGGGGCGTTGGAGCGGACGCATTCGTATCTCTCGATGACGATGCGCTCTCTGTACTCGAATCCGCTGCACGATGGTTCGCCGAAGCGGGACACGCTGCGTGACGACGGAGGGACGAACGACTACTTGTTCGTCTACCCGATGGTGAAGACGCGCGACTGGTACAAGCTGCCCCAGTCGGAGCGGCAGCGGATCATGAACGAGCACATTGCGATCGGGCACCAGTACCACGGAATCAAGATCAATACGACGTACTCGTACGGCTTGGACGATCAGGAGTTCGTGGTGGCGTTTGAGGGGGATGAGCCGGGGGAGTTCCTGGCGTTGGTGCGTGAGCTGCGGGATTCGGAGTCGTCGGCGTACACGTCGGTGGACACGCCGATGTTTACGTGCCGGCGTCGGGAGATGGTGGAGCTGTTGCGGTCGGTGGGGTTAGCGCCCTCCTAAGGGGCGCGTCAGTGTGCTCGTGCGGGGCACGAGGGACCGGAGTCGGGCCGCTGCGAGCGGCCTCGTTTACCCACCCGCCCGCCCTAAAGAAGAGAAAAGGAGTTCTCAAGGGGGGTACCCCCTTGAACCCCCGACAGGGGACGTTGGACCAGAAGTCGCTCGTGGAAAGCTCGCTCTGGGCTCCAAGGTCGCTCGTGGAAAGCTCGCTCTGGGCCTCTGCACTCCCGGGCGCCGCTTCCTTTAAGGGGACTCGCCGCCGGGGGGGCCGTAGAAGACAACCCAGGCGGTGAAGTCGTCGCTGAAGTCTTCGAAGCGGTGCTCGACGCCAGCCGGGACGAAGAGGGCGTCTCCGATGGTGAAGGCGGCGCGCTCACCGTCGACGACGAAGGTGCCGGAGCCCGCTACGACGATGTAGACCTCGTCCTGTTCGTGGGGCTGCTGGGGATCGGTGTCGATGGGGGCGTAGAGGCCGAGACGGAGGGTGCCGTGCGTGAGCGGCTCGGCGTAGTGGGTCTGGTGGTTGAGGGTGGCTCTCTGGAGGGCGGCCGCATAGGGGATGTGGGCGTCGGCCATCAGAGGTGGTCCCCCGGGGTGAGACCGAAGGAGTGGATGAGGCGGCCGTAGCCCATGTAGGAGACGATCGCCCAACCCAGTTCCACGATCTGCTCCGGGCTGAAGTGCTCCTGCATGCCGGTGAACATTTCGCGGTCGATGTTTTGGTGGTCGATGAAGAGGCGCTCGGTGTAGCCCAGGGCGGCTTTGACGCTGTCGTCGAAGTCGGTGTCGGACCAGCCGCGGATCTTGCCGACGGTCTCCTCGTCCAAGCGGGATCCCCCTGACAGGGGGATGCGGGCGGCCTGTCAAACGGCGCAGTCGTTGAGCTGGGCGACGCGCAAGCGGCAGATCTCCTTGAGGCGGCTGGAGACAGCGCCGTCGGCGATGAGGGGGCGGTACCACTCGTTCCAGCGTTTGAAGACGTCCGGGGCCTGGCCGAAGAGGCGGACGAGTTCGCCGCTGTCCGTGGGCCAGCCGCGCGTCTCCAGTTCGTCGTCGGTGAGGAGGGGGAGGTGAGGCTTGGGAGTGTCGGTCATGGTGTCCTTGTGCGTCGTTGAGTGTGTCGCTGGTTCGTGCGGGGGCATCCTGGCTGCTCCTGCATGTTGAGCTAGCCACTGCTTGCAGCTTCAACGGCGGCTGCAATGTCGGCGGGATCGGGGTGGTCGCCAGCTTCCCCGCTGAGGTAGGCGTAAGGCACGCTGCCATCGGGGCGAATGACGAAGACTCCGCCCTGTTGGTTGGGTACACCGCGACGTTTGGTCTGTCGGAAGCCGCCGCGCATGGCGCGGACACTGTTGAGCATCACGCGGGGATTCAGCGTGCTCCACCAGCTTTGCTTGGCGCCGACGGCCTTGTAGACCGAGAGCGAGGGGTCGCTGTAGACCGGCATGGGGATATCAAAGTCCTCGACGAACCAGCCCGCTTGCTCAGGGCTGCCGCTGCCAACGATCACGATCTCGGCGCCGGCGTCGTTGATGCGCTCACGGACATCGCGCAACTGCGCGACTTGTTGCTTGCAGAAGAGTCAACCGAAGTGGCGGATCAGCGCGAGTGCGATGGGCTGGTCGGCCCAAAGGCTGGCGAGGGCGACGTCATTGCCTCGCGGGTCGACGACCGTAAGGTCGGCGAGAGCTGCAGAGTCGATCGGGGACATCGTTGCTCCTGTCGCTGGGGCGGTCGTCCACACCGCGATTGTCATCGTAGGGCGTGATCGTTCGAGGCAGGGAGCGATCTGAAACAGCAAGGGGAAGACGCTAGGCTGCGCCAGCGATCGGTACGGTCCGCGTCGTAAAGAGGGGGTAGCGATGAACCGGCAAGATCTGCTGCGAGAGAGTCTGACGTCGATGCACGGGATGCTCGACACGGCGGTCGAGGGGATGACGGCGGCGCAGCTGAACTTCCGGCCGCAGGAGGGCGGCGTGTCGGGCTTCTTCAGTCTCTGGCACTTCGTACGGACCGAGGACAACGTGA
>JAPUIR010000154.1 GCA_027296805.1 Chloroflexota bacterium
GTGGTGTCGTGTATCGACAACCTGATGAAGGGGGCGGCGGGCGGCGCGGTGCAGTGTCTCAATCTGATGCAAGGGTTCGATGAACGCGCGGGGCTGAGCTCGATCGGGCTGTATCCCTAGCGCGCTCAGCGCAAGACGAAAGCAAGGCAATGAAGACTGTCGATGCGAGCGCTCCGACGACCGCCGCGCTGACGTTTGCGCAGGGCTTCCGGGCGGGAGGGATCGCGGCGGGGCTCAAGGAATCGGGCAATCCCGATCTGGCGTTGCTGGTGTCGGACCGGCCGGCGAACGCGGCGGCGGTGTTCACCACGAGCGCGTTCAAGGCGGCGCCACTGCATGTCTCGATGCGCAATGTGCGCTCCGGCGCCGTGCGCGCGGCGGTGGTCAACGCAGGGAACGCGAACTGCGCCACGGGCGCCGCGGGGCTGGCAGATGCCGAGGAGATGGCGGAGCTGGCCGGGGAGGCGCTGGGGCTGCCGGCGTCGGAGGTGTTTGTGAACAGCACGGGAATCATCGGGCACCGCTTGCCGATGAACGAGATCCGGCTCGCGATTCCGCGTGTGGTCGTGGAAGCGGACGGGGGCGGGCAGTTCGCGATCGCCATTACGACGACGGACTCCGTGGTCAAGGAAGCGAGCGCCGAGTTCGAAGCGAACGGCGTGACCTACCGCATCGGGGGGTGCTGCAAGGGCGCGGGCATGATCCACCCAGACATGGCGACGATGCTCGCGTTCGCAACGACGGACGCCCCCATCGAACCCGAGGTGTTGCAGGCGGGGCTGACGTGGGCGGCGGATCGATCGCTGAACATGGTGACGATCGATGGCGACACATCGACGAACGATTCGGTCTTGCTGCTCGCGAACGGGGCGGCCGGGGGCACGCTGATCGATGCCGGCGATGCAGCGGGAATAGAGGCGTTCCGCGCGGGGCTGTTGGTGGTGATGCAGTCGCTGGCGCGCCAGATCGCGCGCGACGGCGAGGGCGCCACCAAGGTGATCGAGATGACGGTGTCCGGCGCGGCGAGCTTTGCGGACGCGCGCGACGTGGCCCGGTCGGTGGTGAACTCACCGCTGGTGAAGGCGGCGCTGAACAAGGGCGACCCCGAGAACTGGGGGCGGGTGCTGATGGCGTCGGGCTACGCCGGTGTGGCGTACGACCAAGATCGGCTGCGGCTGTGGTTGGGTGAGACGCAGGGGGTCGGTGGGGGTGCGTCGTTGGGGGTGGCGGACGAGGTGGTGCAGGCGGCAGCGCGGGGAGATACCGTCCGGATGTTCTTGGACCTGGGCGCGGGGGAGGAGTCGGCGACAGCTTGGGGCTGCGACTTGACAGAGGACTATGTCCGTTTCAACACGGACTACGTGACTTGAAGTGGCCCGCAGAGGCCCGTTCCTGGCAGCGACGCCGGGTTGGAACCCGCCGTGGTGTGCTGGTCGCGGCGGATCGCGTACGCTTCTGCGATATGAACACTGAAATCCGCCCGATCGTTGTGAAGATCGGGGGCAGCACGCTTGGCGCTCACGACACGTCGCTGGCCGATTGCGCGTCGCTGCACGCGCAGGGCGAAGCAATCGTGGTGGTGCATGGAGGCGGGGCGACGGTGTCGGGCTGGCTGGAGCGGCTCCAGGTGCCATCCGAGTTCGTGGATGGGTTGCGCAAGACGACTGAAGCTTCGCGGGAGGTGGTGGTGGCGGTGCTGGCAGGACTCGTGAACAAGCAGTTGGTACAACAGCTCTCGGCGCTGGGAGTGCGAGCGGTAGGGCTGAGTGGCGTGGACGGCGCGACGTTGCGGTCGCCCATGAATTCGCGCGGGTTGGGCTTCGTGGGGGAGACGCCGGTCTGCGATCCCTCGACGTTGCGAGCGCTGCTGGCGGAAGGGGCGTTGCCGGTGGTCGCGCCGATCGGATTAAGCATGGACGCGCGCGACCTGATCAACATCAACGCGGATACGGCGGCGGGAGCGATCTCGGAGGCGCTGCACGCGCGACATCTGATTTTCTTGACGGATGTGGCGGGCATCCTGGACGAGGGGGAGTCGGTGTTACCGGCGCTGGATGGGGCCCAAGCGGATGGACTGCGGGAGAGTGGCACGCTCAGCGGGGGGATGCTGCCCAAGGTGGAGGCATGTCTGACCGCGGCAGGGCAGGGGACGCAGGCGCGGATCGTGGACGGGCGGGAGCCGGGAGCGGTGGTGGCTGCGCTGGCGGGCACACTGGGGACGTTGGTGGGATGAAAACGATTACTTGGCCGACCCGAAATTGGCGGATACGCGAGCAAGTGGCGGGGCGATTCCCGATCCGCTGGCTCTCGCAGACCCCCGGAAACGGCGACGAGAACGGTGACGGCGACCAGGGCGATGAAGGGCGGACTGAGCCGCCGCCGTTCGGGGTGCCGCCATCGGAGGAGGGGCGATCGGGAAACCTGGGTCCACCGCCCCCGGACCTGCTGCGGGATTTGACGGGCTCGGGCTCGGAACCGCCCCCGCCCTACGAGGTGGCGCGACAAGGCGGCGAGCGGCGGGGCCGGCTGTGGCCGCGGCTGGTGATGGTCGTCGTGGTGCTGCTGGTGCTGTTCGTGCTGGGCAACATCGCGGTGTCGCTCTACGTGGACCGGCTCTGGTTTGGGGAGTTGGGCTACATCGGGGTGTTCACGACCCGGGTCAGTACGCAGATCTGGCTGTTCTTCGGGGCGTTCGGGATCGCGTTCGCGTTCTTGATGGCCAACCTCCTTCTGGCCTGGCGGCTGCCGCTGGAGAGCCGGACGGCGGCGGCGAGCCCGTTCGCGGAGCTGTCGCTGCCCACGGTGCAGCGGGGGGCATTCTGGACCGGCATCGTGGTGTCGCTGTTTTTGGCGTTGATTTTCGGCTCGGTGGCGGTGGGGCACTGGGAAGAGATCCTGCAGTTCATGCACGCCGAATCGTTCGGGCAGGTGGACCCGGAGTTCGAGAAGGACTTCGGTTTCTACGTGTTCAAGCTGGAGCCGCTGCAGTTCATCAAGGGCTGGGCGACGGGGCTGGCGATCGTGGCGGTGCTCGCGAGCGTGTCGGTGTACGGATTCCGCTACATGATGCATCAGGGGGACGTGGACGCGACGCGCGGGGTGCGGCTGCACGTGGCGATCCAGCTCTTCATCGTGATCGCGCTGTTCGTGTGGGGCTACTGGCTGGCGCGCTTCGAGCTGGCGGTGAGCAGCAACGGTGTGGTGTTCGGCGCGACCTATACGGATGCGAACGCGCGCAGTGTGGCGCTGGTGGTGATGATGGTGGTGGGGGCCGCGGCGGGGCTCAGCTTGCTGGCCTGGCCGCTGCACCGGCGGCTGCTCTATCCGGGGGTATCAATGGGGGTGCTGGTGGCGGCGAGCATCGGGGGCACGATGATCTATCCGGCCGTGGTGCAACGGTTCACGGTGCAGCCCAACGAGCTGACGAAGGAGACGGAGTTCATCGAGCGGAACATTGAGGCGACGCGGTTCGCGTTCGGGCTGGACCAAATCGATGAGCGGGAGTTCCCGGCTGAAGAGCGGGCGACGGTCGCGGACTTGGAGGCGAACCCTGAGGTGCTGCGCAACGTGCGGCTGTGGGACCACCGTCCGCTGCGCGACACGTTGAACACGATCCAGACGATCCGACAGCTCTACGTCTTCCCCGATGTGGATGTGGATCGCTACGAAATCAACGGTGAGATCCGGCAGGTCTTCCTCGCGGTGCGGGAGTTGTCGCACGACAACCTACGAGAGGACCAGCAAGGCTGGGTGAACCAGCGGCTGCAATTCACGCACGGGTTCGGGGTCACGGTGAGCCCGGTCAATGAGTTCTCGCAGCAGTCGGGCGAGCCGGTCTTCTTCGTGAGCAACATCCCGCCGCAGGTGCAGCAGTCCGTGGATCCGGAAAACTCCGCAATCTTCGAGATCACGGAGCCACGGATCTACTTCGGGGAGGCGACGGGCCCGTACGTGATCGTGAATTCGGAATCCGAAGAGTTCGACTTCCCGCTCGGGAGCGAGGGCGAGCAGACGACGCGCTACGCGGGGGAGGGTGGCATCGAAGTTGGGGGGCTGCTGAAGCGGGCGGTGCTGGCCTGGGAATTCGGGGACACCAACATTCTGGTCTCCGGATCCATCTCGGGGGAGAGCCGGTTGCTGTTCCGGCGCAACATCCAGGAACGAGTACAGGAGCTGGCGCCGTTCTTGGCGCTGGACGAAGACCCCTACGTGGTGATCGGCGAGGACGGCCGGCTCTACTGGATCCAAGACGCGTACACGACGACGAACCGAATTCCGTATTCGGAGCCCGCGGGGAACCGGGTGGGCAACGTGGCGGCCGGAGTGAACTACATCCGCAACTCGGTCAAGGTCGTGATTGACGCGTTCCACGGGTCGGTCGATCTGTACATCGTGGACGAGGACGACCCGATCATCCGGGTGTGGTCGAACATCTTCCCCGAGCTGTTCCGGCCGGAGTCAGAGTTTCCGGCGGACTTGCGGCCGCACTGGCGCTACCCGCAGGACCTGTTCCAGATCCAGGCGAATCAGTATTTGACCTATCACATCACCAACCCCAGCTCTCTGTTCCGCCGGGAAGGGGTGTGGGATATCCCGACCGAGATCCTGCGGGGGAGCCAGTTGCAAGCGGTGGAGCCCTACTACGTGACCCTGAAGCTGCCCGACAGCACGGAACCCGAGTTCCTGCTGATCGAGCCGTTCACGCCGCGCAACCGCTTGAACGCGATCGCCTGGTTAGCGGGCCGCAGCGACGGGGAGAACTACGGCAAGCTGTTCTCGTTCCGCTTCCCGACGGGGAAGAACGTACCGGGGCCGGCGCAGATCGAGGGGTCGATCGATACGAGCACCAGCGTGAGCGCACAGTTCACGCTGCTGGGGCAGCAGGGGAGCGAGGTGATTCGCGGGAACCTGCTGTTCCTGCCGGTGGGTGACTCGTATCTGTACGTGGAGCCGATCTTCCTGCAAGCGGAGTCGCTCAACTTCCCGCTGCTGCGTGGAGTGGTGGTGGTGAACGGGTCAAGTATCGCGCTGGAGGAAACGCTGCAGCGGGCGGCCGACGTGGTGCTGGGGCTGAGGTCGCCCGCCGGGCTCTCTGGGCTGGGAGGAGCGCTGCCAGCGGACGTGTTCTCTGGGGGAGCGACGACGCCGGAACCGGAAGCGCCGCCCGCGGACGCTGAGCCGCCGGCGGATTCGATCCTGAGCGATGCGGGGATCGAGGAGCTGATCGAGGCGGCGCAAGCGGCGTTCGACGAGGCACAGAGGCGGTTTGCCTCTTCAGATTTCGCCGAATATGGTAGGCAACTCGAGCTGCTAGAGGAGGCGCTGAACCTCCTCGAAGCAGCGATCGCGGCGCAGTAGCGGCGTTCAATCCTGCGCCGGCGTTCAATCCTACGCGGCGTTCAATCCTGCAGAGGCAAGGAAGCAATCGGCGGGCTGAGCCTGGTCCGTTGAGTGTCGTTCCGCAAGGGGGCGAAGATGGCAAGCATCGCGGAACGAGAAGCGTCGGTGTTCATGCGGACGGGCGTGCGGGTGCCGATCACGCTGGTGCGGGGTGAGGGGACGCGTGTGTGGGACGACGCCGGCAACGAATATCTGGACTTCATCGCGGGGATTTCGACGGACAACCTGGGGCACGCGCATCCGGCAATGTTGCAGGCGATCCGAGAACAGTCGGAGCAGCTGATCCACGTGTCGAACATCTTCTACACGGTGCCCCAGATCGAACTGGCGGAGCTGCTTGTGGAGCAGAGCGGTCTGCAGCAGGTGTTTTTCTGCAACAGCGGCGCGGAGGCGAACGAGGGCGCGATCAAGCTCGCGCGGAAGTGGGGGCGACAGCAGCGGGATGGGTCGTTCGAGATCATCACCGCGCAGAACGCGTTCCACGGCCGCACGCTGACCACGGTGACGGCAACGGGCAATCCCGCCTATATGGATCCGTTCGGGCCGCTGCCGGGGGGATTCGTGTACGTGCCCTACGACGACATCGATGCGCTGCGAGCGGCGGTGACGGACCAGACCTGCGCGATCATGCTGGAGACGGTGCAGGGCGAGGGCGGGGTCAACGTGCCCGACCCGGCCTACCTCCCGGCGGTGCGAGCGCTGTGCGACGAACTGAATCTGCTGTTGGTCCTGGACGAGATCCAGACCGGGATGGGCCGGACGGGCAAGCTATTCGGGTTCCAGCACTATGACTTCCGGCCGGACGTGATGACGCTGGCCAAGGGGCTGGGCGGCGGGGTGCCGGTGGCGGCGATCCTGGCGAACGCGCGGGCGGCGGTGTTTGAGCCCGGCGACCACGGGACGACGTTCGGGGGGCAACCGTTCGCGACGGCGGTGGCGCTGGCGGTGACGCGCACGATCGTCGATGAGGAGATTCCGGCGCAGGTCGCGGAGAAGGGCGAGCGGGTGCAACGGCGGCTGCGAGCGCTGGAGGACACGCAGCCCGCGGTGGCCGGGGTGCGTGGCCAGGGGTTGCTGGTCGCTCTGGTGCTGCATGAGGAGATCGCGGCGGATGTTGTGGCGGCAGCGCGAGAACGTGGGCTGCTCTGCAACAATGTGCGCCCGAACGCGGTGCGTCTGATGCCGCCCTTGACGGTGAGCGACGACGAACTGGACCGCGCCGTCGAGATTTTGGAGGCCTCGCTGGAGGCCGTGGCAACGTCGAAATAGCCGCGGGCCGGAAACCGCAGGAGCGCGACGTACCCAGTCCGGCGGCGGCGGAATCGCGAGTGACCCAGCGCCGGTTGGCGACTTGAAGGAGCGCGGCAGTGCCGAGAAACAAGACAAAGCGGGTGGTGCTGGCATACAGCGGCGGGCTCGACACGTCGGTGGTGACGCGGTGGTTGGTGGAGCGCGGCTGGGAGGTGATCTGCCTCTACGTGGACGTGGGATTCTCGGAGCAGGACGCAGGGTTGGAGGAGCGAGCGCTGGCGGCGGGGGCGGAGCGTTTGGTCGTCGAGGACGCGAAGGACACCTTCGCGCGAGCGTTCATTTTCCCGGCGCTGAAGGCGGGGGCGCTGTACGAGGGTCGCTATCCGCTGGCGACGGCGCTGGCGCGCCCGTTGATCGCGAAGCTGCTGGTGGACGTGGCGCGGGCGGAGGGGGCGACGGCGGTCGCCCACGGCTGCACAGGCAAGGGCAACGATCAGGTGCGCTTCGATGTGTCGGTGGCGGCGTTGGCGCCGGACCTCGAGATCTTGGCGCCGGTACGGGAGTGGGAGTTGACGACGCGGGCGTCGGAGATCGTGTACGCGCGGGCGCACAAGATCCCGATCACGGTGAGCGAAGAGAAGCAGTATTCGGTGGACGAGAACATGTGGGGGCGGTCGATTGAGGCGGGCGATCTGGAGGATCCGTGGGCGGCGCCGAAGGAAGATGTGTGGGAGTGGACGAAGGCAATCGAGGAGGCTCCGGAGGAGCCGACGGAGATCAC
>JAPUIR010000155.1 GCA_027296805.1 Chloroflexota bacterium
GATCACCGGCGGCGTCAGGGGTTGGCCACGCGTCAGATTGGTGATCGTGACCTCGTAGCGCGGGCCATGATCCGCCAGAGCGGAACCAGCCCCGGCGACAAGCAATCCGCCGACCGCGACCGCGCCCAGAAACCGCGCCTTCAACGAGTATTTTAGCATCCTCTGTAACTCCCTCTTGGTGAAGTGCTGATTAGGAAAGCCCAGGATGCCCGCGCGGTATCACGAAGGCCTCTCGCAATTATCACGAAAGCCTCGCGGGAGAAGATGCTTGGAGTGGCGGACGAAAGTGTAGCTTACACGCCGTGCAGCGGCAGTCGGAAGCGGAAGGTGGTCCCCTCCCCCACCGCGCTTTCGACCTCGATCGGGCTGCCGTGGAGTTGCAGGATCCGCTTGGCGATCGCCAGGCCCAGCCCGGTTCCCTCCGGGCCCTTGCCGTCGGACTTCTCGCCCCGATAAAAGCGATCGAACACGTGCGGCAGGTCCGCCTCGGCGATTCCGCAGCCGGTGTCGCTCACCAGCGCCGTCAGCTTCCGCTCGCCGGGGATGAGGGTCAGGCGCACCGTGCCGCCGTCGGAACTGTATTTGATCGCGTTTTCGATGAGGTTCTGCAGGACCCGCTCGATGCGGGCGATGTCCCCCGACACGAAGGGGGCGTTCTCCGGCATCTCGGTTTCCAGGCGCAGGCCCTTCCTGTCGGCCTCCAGTGCGAACTTCTGCGTCACGTCCTGGACCAGTTCGGCCAGGGAGAAGGACTCCACATTCAGCGCGGCGCCACCGCCGTCGAGGGTGGCGAGCTCGAACAGCTCGTCGATCAGCCGCTCCAGGCGGCGCCCATGCCGTACCGCGAGTTGCAGAGAGTGGCGGCGCTCCTCGACGGTGAAGGTTTCCTCCTTCATCAGCAGCGTCTCGAGCGAACCCTGCAGCGCGGTCATGGGGGTGCGCAGATCGTGCGAGACCGATGCCACCAGCTCGCGCCGCGAGGCGTCGGCGGAGCTCAAGTGGCGGATCTGCTGCTCGATCCGCCGGACCATCCGCTCGATCGCGCGGCCGAGCTGGTCGATCTCGTCGCCGCCGGTGGGGCGCAGCCACTGGGAAAGTCCGAGCAGCGGCGCGTAATCGCCCTGTTGGAAGGCGCCGACCGCGCCGATCAGCCGTCTCAGGCGCCGGGTGAGCCAGTTGAACGACAGAAAGCCGATGATCAGGGTCACCGCCAGACTGGCCATCGCGACCGCGGCGCTCAGCCGCAGGATGTAGCTGCCCTGGATCATCTGGACGACGGAATCGTACTCCTCGCCGCCGAGCACCACGTAGAGGTAGCCTTCGAGATGGCCGTTGTGGGTGACGGGGGCGGCCGAGAAGACCTTGCGCCGCTCCAGGCCGCGGGGATCGTCGCCGCGAATCGGGAAGCTCCGCTCGCCCGCCAGGAAGGCCTCGAGCGGCACCAGCGAAACCGACCGGCGCTTGACCTTTCCCGGCGGCGCCGAGAAGGCGAGGATGGCGCCCTGCGGGTCGAGCAGATAGACCTCGATGGCCGGATTGATGACCATCAGCATGTGGAAGATGTCGGCCAGCGCGGCCTGGTTGATCTCGCCGTCGCGCAGCAGAATGTCCTCCCCGACGACGCCGGAGGCCAGGGCCTGGTTGAGGCGCTGGTTGACCTCCTGGATGTAGAGCCGCGTCGTCGTCACGGTCATGACGATGCTTAAGATCCCGCTCAGGGCGATCAGGGCCAGGAACGCGAGAGCCAGTTTGCCGTAAAGCGTGCGTGGCATGGCGCTCACCGGGCCAGCCGGTCGCTGAACTTGTAGCCCACGCCCCAGACCGTCAGCACGTAGTCGGGCTTCGCGGGATCGCGCTCGATCTTGCCGCGCAAGCGGTTGATGTGCGAGTTGACGGTGTGCTCGTAGCCGATGTGGCCGTAGCCCCACACCAGATCCAGAAGCTGGGCGCGGCTGTAGACCCGGCCCGGGTGCTGCGCGAATTGGACCAGCAGGTCGAACTCCTTGGCCGTCAGCTCGACGGGACCGCCGCGAATGGCCACCGTGCGCTTGTCCACGTCGATCGCCATGTCGCCGGCCTTGATGGTCTTCGCGCCCGCCGCGCTGGCTTGCTGGAACACCTCGATGCGGCGGAAAATCGCCTTCACCCGGGCCAGCAGCTCGCGGATGCTGAAGGGCTTGGTCATGTAGTCGTCCGCCCCCATTTCGAGCCCGACCACACGGTCGACCTCGGAGGACTTGGCGGTCAGCATGAGGATCGGGGTAAAGATGTCCTGGCCGCGCAGGCGGCGGCACAGCTCCAGCCCCTCCATGCGCGGCAGCATGAGATCCAGGATGATCAGATCGTAGCTGCCGGAGCGCGCCTGCTCCAGACCGTTCAGCCCGTCGGACACCAGCCGCACGTCGCAATCCAGGTCCTTCAGATGCAACGACAGCAGTTCGGCGATGTCCCGGTTGTCTTCAATGACCAGAATGCGGCGCGACATGTGACGGTCCGACTCCCCTACCTTCTCTCTAGAATCGTCATGATAAGGGGAAATTATCACGAAAATTTCACCGATGCCCGACAAAGCACGGCACGCGGAGGTTCCCGGGCACCCCGCCGCCATGCTAGTACTGTCCACGCGGGCCACGACTCGGGCAAACTCCGAGGTCCAGGAGAGTCGAGCATGGAGTTCCTGGAGCACCCTCTGCTCAATACGCCGTCCCTGACGCTCAGTCTGCTCAAGTCGGCCGCCGAGCGTGAGGCCGCGACGCTTGAGGACGGACTCGCCCACCTCAGACAGGTCCTGAACCTGGCCCACGAGGCGCCGAGCGCGGACGAGAGCGAAATCGCCGCGCACCTCGACCAGACGAAACGCCATCTGATCGCCGCCGGCCTGTTGCGTCAGGTGGAAGACGGCAGTTTCGCGATCACCGAGCGTGGCCGGCAGGTCCTGGCCGAACATCCCCTGGGCGTGGACGACTCGGTGCTCGCCGAGTTCCAGGAGTTCCGGGACTATCTGCACGAATCCCATCCCCCGCGCGTCCCCGAGGACGCGCAGGCCGACGCCCACGAGGAAGGCCACCGCGCCTTCCTGGAGCGCCACGCCGCGGCCGACAACCCTTACGCCTTCGACACCGCCAAGCACCTGGCCTGGGAAAACGGCTGGTTCGAGGCCCGCGACGAAGAGTTGGAGCAACCCTATCCGGCACCCCATAGCGGCCCCGACCAGGGCGCTTAGGGCTCGTGCAGGAATACT
>JAPUIR010000156.1 GCA_027296805.1 Chloroflexota bacterium
TCCAGGCTGTCGCTACTCCCCTGCTTTGATCCAGTCGGTGATGCGCTCTCCGATCATGATGCAGGTCAGGTTGGTGTTGGCGCGGACGATGTTGGGCATGATGGAGGCGTCAACGACGCGCAGGCCATCGATGCCGTGGACGCGCCCGTGCGCATCGACGACGGCGTCGGGATCGGAGGCGGGGCCCATCTTGGCGGTACCCACGGGGTGGAAGATCTGGGCGGCGGTGTCCCAGATGTATTTGTCGAGGGCGTCGTCGTCATCGATGGTGGCTTGGTCGAGCAGTTCGATGCGCTCGTAGTGCTCAGCGATGGCGGGACTTTGCGCGATATCCCAAGCGATGCGCATCCCTTCGCGCATGCGGGCCTTGTCCTGTTCATCGTCGAAGAAGTTCAGTTCGATGCGAGGCGCGGCGTGCAGGTCGTCGCTCTCGACGTGGAGCCGGCCACGGGAGTTGGGGCGCTGCAAGCCGGGAGCGATCGCGAAGGCCATGTCGACGCCGAAGATCTCATGCATCTCGGGCAGGTCGCTGACGACGAAGTGGTTGGCAGCGTAGATCTGCATGTCGTTCTCTTCGCCACCATCGGCGGTGTAGCGCAGCATCGACTGGAACAGCGGATTTGCCATGTCGCACACGCCGTCCTTCGGCACGCAGAACACGTACGCCATGGGGTGCTCGATCAGGTTGTGGCCGACGCCGGGGAGCTCCTGGACCTGATCGACGCCGATCGCGGCGACGTCTTCGGCGGAGCCGATGCCCGAGCGCAGAAGGATCGGCGGCGACTGAATCGCCCCGGCGGAGAGAATGATGTTGTCGCCGTAGACGGTCTGCAACTCACCGCCCGATTCCACCTCCAACCCGATCGCGCGCCCATCCTCGATGATGACGCGGTTGGCCAAGCACTCGCCGCGGATGGTGAGGTTCAGGCGTGCGCGCGCGCCGGTGAGGTAGCCGATCGCGGTGGAGATGCGGGTCCGTCCCTCTCGGTTCTGGGCCATCGGACTGATCCCCGTCGAGCCAGGGTCATTGAAGTCCTCGTGGTAGGGGTAGCCCTGGTCCAGGACGGCTTGGCGGAAGCTCTGCTGGAGAGGGGTGAGCTCGTCATCCTTCCAGCGGCGGACGGGGATGGGACCACCCTTGCCGTGAAAGTCGCCGCCGAGGTCCTGGTCGTCCTCCAACTTGTTGAAGTAGGGCAGGCAGTTCTCGAACTCCCAGCCCTCGTTGCCCAGTTCGGCCCACTCGTCGTAATCAGCGGGGACGCCGCGGATGGCGACAACGCCGTTGACGGCGGAGGAGCCGCCGGTGACCTTGCCCCGGGCATAGTCGATGGTGCGATCTTTGACCGCTTCGGCCTTGAAGCCCCAGTCATGGTCCTGGAGAGAGACCCAATAGGCGTTGAGGATGTCGTCGGGGGTCTGTTCGATCGAGGCGTAGTCGGGCCCCGCCTCGAGCAGGAGGACGCCGGTCTCGGGGTCTTCCGAGAGCCGGGCCGCGAGCACGGCCCCAGACGATCCGGCACCGACGATGATGTGGTCGTACTGAGCGGTCATGGTCTCTCCCTAGTTCACGCCTGAGCGGGGAGGATAAGCGATCCCGCGAGACAGGACGCGGTGTTCGTCAGGAGGGAGAGGATGGTCGCGGGACAACGTTGCGTCGCGGGGTGTGGCCCGACGTCTGGGGTTGCTGCTGTACGGCGAGGACTGGCACATCGACTGAGTTGGGGGGCGCGGGCGCTCAGCCGAAGGGCGCGCTGAAGAAGTCGGCGATGGCGTCCAGGGCTTCGGTGAAGGTGAAGTCGTCGAGCCACTGGCCCTGGTGCAGGGCGTACTCCTGAAACTCCTTCAGCGCCGCAAGAAACGCGAGCCAGCCCGCTGTCGCGCGCGGGCTGAAGGCGAACCCCGGCCGCCAGTGCGGGAGGGAGGCCACGAAGAGGAACCAGAACTCGAAGACGTTGGGGAAGAAGAGGAGGATGGCGCGGCTGTCGCTGAGCTCGAAGGCGATGAAGCCGATCAGACGCCAGCCGAAGAGGGCGAGTCCGATCCGGCGGGCCGTGCCCGACCAGTGCCAGGTGACCCAGAGAAACAAGACCATGTAGACCTGGTCCAGCCACTTGTCCCAGGACTGATAGTTGCGCAGGCCGCCCAGGTCGATCACATCGCGGAGGAAGAGGTCGCTGAGGTCGACGAAGACGGCGATCAGCCCGCCAACGAAGGCCCAGCGCAGCACGGGCAAGGAGCCGGCCACTCGGATCAGGCCGATGACTAGCCCTTCCATCTGACAGGGCCTTCCATTGCGCGCGATCCCCCGGCCTACCCCCGGGCGGGGCGATCAGTATCGCGTCCGCACCCCGAATTGTGGCTGGGGTGACAGGCGACGGAACAGAACGATCGGTGCGGGCGTCTGGGTTATGAACTTGTGAACGCAATCAGATCGGGAGTGTCGGCCATGGCCGCAGCCGAAAACTGGTACGTGACGCGACAGCTTGACGAAGCGATCGCACAGGAACGTCGCCTGCGAATCGAACTGCTGGCCGCGAAGGCACTCCGACGCCGCTCACTTCTGGAGTCGATGCCGAAGTCCGCCTGAGGACGGAATCGGCCTGAGGACGCTCGCCGTCCCGTGGATCGGGAAGGCCGGCGACGGCGCTTAGCCGCTTCCCACTCGCACGGGCAAGGAAGCGAACCCACGCAGGACCGAGGAGCTGACGCGCACCGCCTCCGCCTCACCCCGCTCGATGGTGGGGTAGCGATCGAGCATGGCGTTGAGCGCGACGTTCGCCTCGACGCGGGCCAGGGGTGAGCCCAGGCAGTAGTGGATGCCGTAGCCGAAGGCGACGTGCGATCCCCAGTCCCGCTCAGGATTGAAGGTGTCGGGGTCGGGGAACTCCGTGGCGTCGCGGTTGGCGGAGGCGAAGCCGAGCATGACCATGTCGCCCTGAGGGATGTCGACGCCGTGCAACGAGACGGGGCGAGTCACGGTACGCCAGAGCATCTGTACGGGGCTATCGAAGCGCAGCGTCTCCTCCAGCACCCCCTCGACCAGGGAGCGGTCTTCGCGCAGCCGCGCCCAGAGCTCGGGCCGATCGAGGAGGATGTTGAGCACGTTGCCGATCAGGTTCGTCGTGGTCTCGTTGCCCGCGATGAGGAGAAGCACGCAGAACCCCACGAGCTGCGCATCGGTCATGCGCTCGCCTTCGATCTCGGCTTGCACCAGCAGACTGATGAGGTCGTCGGTGGGTTCGGCGTGGCGTTTGGCGATGACTTGGGCGAGGTAGGTCAGCATCTCGACGACCGCGTTCCGGCGTTCGATCTCCATCTCCTCCAAGGGGGTGGACGCGGGGCCCGCGTCGAGCGTACCGGCGACCGCGTCGGACCAGCGCTTGAAGCGCTCGTGTTCCCCCTCGGCGATGCCGAGCATGCGCGAGATGACGATGACGGGCAGGGGCACCGTGAGCGCTTCGACGATCTCCACGTCGTCGGTGTCGATCGCGTCGAGCAGATCCGCCGCGACCTGATCGATGTCGGGGGTCAGTTCCAGCACCCGGCGCGGCGTGAAGGCCGTGTTGACGATCTGCCGCAGCGCTGTGTGCGTGGGGGGATCTTCGGTGATCAGCGGCAGGGAGCCGGTCATGCCGCCTCCACGGGCGGGGGTGATGCCGTTGGCCGAGGAGTAGGTGGCGTGGTCGCGGAGGGCGGCGTAGACGTCCTCGTAACGGCTGAGGACCCAGGTCCCCAGCTCCTCCTCGCGATAGACGGGGGCTTCGCGGCGCAACCAGGCATAGGTGGGGTAGGGGTCGGCCTCGGAGCCGAGAGCGTAGAGGTTGATTTCCATGGCGCTTTCTCCGATCGGTCCCGCTCCAAGTTGGGAGCGCCCGGGCATTGTAAGCCGGACAGGAAGAGGTATGGCCTGCCACACCCGTCGACGTCGGTGGCGGTTGCGCCGAGGGGACCCGGCGATAACAAGGCAGCATATCTCATCCTCGCACAGGAACGATCTGGTTCCAGAGAGAAACACTTCTCTGAATGCTACGCTTCGGGAGGAGAGTGGAGCAGATGACGAAAAGTCTGTTGATCGGGATTGTGGTGATTGGGTTAGCGGTGCTTGCGGCCTGCTCGTCAGGGGACGCGGTGCCCGACGAGCCGGCATTGCCCGAAGACGCGTCGTTTCTCGAGCAGGTGCCCGAGGACGCGTCGTCTATCGAGCAGGTACCCGAGGAGGCGCCGTTTATCGAGCAGGTGGAGGCGGCCTGGACGCGGGCGGGGTCGGTGCTGGTGATTCGCGGCGAACGCAGCAGCGTCGCGATCAGCGAGCGCGAGGGCGTCGATACAATCCGCGGGTTGGGCACGATGACCGCCTGGTTGGACGCCGGGGCGGGCACGGCGCGATACGAGTGGGCGCCGGGACCGGCGTCGCGCGGCGACGGCCTCGACTCGGCCACGGCCATCCTGATCGACGATCGGCTCTATGAGGGCGATGGTTCCTCCACGAAGTTTATCCGCGACCGCGATCCGTTCCCGAGGGCGTGGGCACAGGGCTGTGGCGGATTGGTGGGGAAGGTGTTTACTGCTATTGGGCTTCTCTGCCACACACCCTGGGGGGACTTCGAGGTGGAGGAGGTAGACGCCGGGGGTGAGACGGTCGTGCTGCTCACGATCCCGGTCGGTGAGCCGGCGCGGGGTGGCAGGAGCCCTGGACTGACGGTGTCGTTCGAGCCGGCGACGCTGCTTCCACTGCTCTTCGTGATCGATTTTTCGTTTGATGATGCCGTGAGTTTGACCTCCCGCACCAGCTACGAGATCGAGTGGGTGGCGCGCGATTCGCTGGGGGAGGACTTCTTCGATCTGAAGTGGGCAGGCTACATCGATGTCGAGGAGCCACTGGAGGTCGATGTCGGGATCCAGGTGTATTGGCTGGGTCGCTGGTTCGAGCCGAGCGATGGCTCGCCCACCCTATTCCTGGCCGACACGCTCGCCAGCGCCGACGGTGTGGGGCCGGGGAACCGGGTTCGGCTTGGGTACAGCGGCGAGCTGGGTAGGCCGGTCCTGACACTGGATGTCTGGCATCCCGACGAGTGGGCGACGCACCTAGAGCAGCCGATCGGGCAGGTGTGGTGGAGCGGCGAGTGCGTGAGTAGGACAGTCGTGGAACTGCCGGACGGGCGCGCGGAGATCTTTGCAGGGCCAGTCAGCCCGACGGCGGCCTGTTCCGGGGATGACGAGCCCACGGGGTTCATCGCGCACGTCT
>JAPUIR010000157.1 GCA_027296805.1 Chloroflexota bacterium
CTTCGCCGCGCAGTTGTAAGGCGCCAGAGAGTCGGAGCGAGGGTAGAGCTGGGGCGCTGCGGGACGTTATCCGTCTTGCGCCTGCTGGCGGGTCGGCGGAATATATATATGCTAAGTCGCGTGGACGGACGTGCAGTAAGGAGCATACGTGAATAAGACCGAACTGGCCTCGAAGCTGGCTTCCCAGACGGACCTCACCCAGGCGAAAGCGAACGAGGTCATCGAGGCCATATTCAGCACCGAGCCGGGCCAAGGCATCATTGCTGTTGAGCTGGATGCCGAGGGCGAGGTATCGATCAGCGGATTCGGGAAGTTCGAGACCCGGCGACGGGCGGCGCGGCAGGGCCGCAACCCGGCCACGGGCGCGACGATCCAGATCGCCGCGAAGACAGTAGCGGCGTTCAAGGCGGCCAAGGGGCTGCGCGACCGCGTCGAGCGCTAGGTCGATCCGCTCTTCTAGGGCTGCGTCCGATCGATGAGCGCGCCGTTTGGCGCGCTCGCTGGAGACGCTCGTCTCACGACGATCGTCCGTGGCGGCTCGGATAGCTTTGTGCGACATGCACGATCGTTGGCGAACACCGATCGATCGACCAGCAGCCCGGCGTGCACTGCCATACTGCCCTCCCACGCTTGAGGAGGGCCCGCTGAAATTCCTGATCACGTTCAACCACATCGACGGCGAGTGGGACAAACTGACGCCGGACGAACAGGCGAGCCATGGCGCGCAGCTCGGCGACCTCATGCGCGCTCTGCGGGAAGAGCAAGGAACGCAGTTGGTCTTCCTCGCGCCCAAAGAGGATGCGAAGACCGTTCGCATCCGGACCGACAAGCGCCTGGAAGTGGTCGACGGCCCGCCCAGCGATAGCCCCGAGCAGCTCGGGGGCTACTACGTTGTGGAGGCGGACTCCATGCAGGAGGCCGTCGAGTGGGCGCGCCGGGGCCGTTTCCTCGTCGGATCGAACGAGGTTCGCGAGATCGTCGAATTCCCCGGCTGAGGCGGCCGGCCCCCGAGCGGGGCGGGGGCTACTCCAGCTCGACCGAGATCGCCTGCGCCAGAATCTCCAGGGGCGGATCCGTGTTCGCCTGAATCGCCTGGAAGGCGGGGTTGCCCTGCACCTTCGTCATGACGTCCTCGACCTCGCCGAGACTGTTCGCCGCCGAGGCGATCAGGACCGACGGCGCTGCCGGCCCCGCGATGTTGTTGAGCAACCGGCAGCTGACCGCGCCCGCGTCCAGCACGATCTGTTTGATCTCCATGAGGTTTTCGCGGGCCTCTACGGCGCGTCCCGGCTTCACTCGCACGCTTACTGCGTAAATCGCCTGTGGCATGAGTCCATTCCCTTTCCAAGCTGGCCGCGAGGCTAATCGCCTGGCATGTGACTTGACAACCGTCTCACTCTGAAGCAAAGGCGCTTCCCTCGCACGGTCCCCAGACGGAGCGGCTATCCTCCCACCCCGACCTCCGCTCCGGTCCCGGACAAGGTCCGGGTGGAGGCCTGCCATGACGACAACGAGCCCCAGCGCGTCCGCCAAGCTTCGGGCGCGGCTCGATCACCCCATCATCGATGGCGACTCGCACGTCGTGGAGTTCATGCCCGCCTTCATGGACTTCCTCAAGGAGGTCGGTGGCAGCGAGATCGAAGACCGTTTCACCGCGCGCTTCGGGCGCAACTGGTACCAGATGGACTGGGATGAACGACGGCGGACGCGCACCATGGTGCCGCCCTGGTGGGCACTGCCGACCGAGAACACACTCGACCGCGCCACCGCGATGCTGCCCCGCCTCTACTACGAGCGTCTCGACGAGGTGGGGATGGACTTCGTCGTGCTCTATCCCACCGTGGGGCTCGGCTTTCCCCACCTTGACGACGATGAGCTTCGCGTCGCGTGCTGTCGCGCCTTCAACGAGTTCACGGCGGCCTACTACGGCGAGTACTCCGATCGCATGACTGTCGCGGCCGTGATCCCGCTGCATACGCCCCAGGAGGGCATCGCGGAGCTGGAACACGCCAAGTCGTTGGGGCTCAAAGTCGCGCAGATCCCCGCCTACGTGCGACGGCCGGTGGCAGCGATCGCGGAGCAATATCCGGAGCTCGCGTCGCAGGTGACCTGGCTGGATAGCTTCGGCATCGACAGCGACCACGACTACGACCCGTTCTGGGCCAAGTGCGTGGAGTTGGGCTTTCCGGCCGCCAGCCACTCCTCCGGCATGGGTCTGGACGACCGCCGCTCGATCTCCAACTACATGTACAACCACATGGGGCACTTCGCGGCCGCGGGCGAGATCCTCTGCAAGTCCCTGCTCATGGGCGGTGTTACGCGACGCTTCCCAGAGCTACGCGTCGCGCTGCTGGAAGGCGGCGTCGCGCATGGCTGCCGCCTCTACGCCGACATCATCGCGCGCTGGGAGAAGCGTGGCGTGGACGTCCTTGACCGGCTCGATCCCGCCAACCTCGATATCGAATTGGCGCGGCAACTATTCGAGGAGTACGGCGGAAGCATGGTCGAGGGGAAGCTGGACGGGCTTGAGGGTGCGCTGGGCCTGCGCGGCATCGAAGAAGGCGTCCGCGACAACTTCGCCGCCATGGAGATCACCCGGGCCGAGGACTTCCGGGATCTGTTCATCCCGCACTTCTACTTCGGATGTGAAGCTGACGATCCGGTCACGGCCTGGGCCTTCGACAGCGAGGTCAATCCCTTCGGCGCCAAGATCCGCGCCATCATGAGCACCGACCTTGGCCATTGGGACGTGCCCGACATGCGGGACGCCGTGGCTGAGGCGTATGAGCCTGTGGAACAGGGCGTGATTAGCCCCGAGGATTTCCGCGACTTCGCCTTCACCAACCAGGTCACGCTCTACGCCGGCACGAACCCCGATTTTTTCCAGGGCACGCGGGTGGAAGATGCAGCGGCGGCGGTGCTCGACAACGCCTGACGTCCCTGGATGGGCCGAGTCGGCGCTGGCCGAGTCGGCGCGGCCTAGTCGGCGACGGCCTCCGCGACCGTTTCGTACTTGGTCATCTCGTCGAGGGCGGGCTTGACCTCCTGCATGAACAGCTCCAGGTTGCGGATCACGCTCTCCTTGGGCTGTTGGGCGTAGTGCAGGATGAGCGAGATGTACTCGGCCGGGAACTTCTCCCATTGTGCCACGAGGGCATCGCGCACATCGTCGGTCGTGCCCCAGATATGCGCCGGCGCCTTCTCAATCGACGCCGCGAAGTCGTCTAGGTCCGCATCGATGTGGAGCATCTTTTCCGGCTTGGCGCGCGGATTGACCAGCGCCAGTTGGTGGTAGAAGTTGCGCTCGATCTCAGCGTCGTATTTGCGCAGCGCGAGCCGCGCCTCTTCGCGCGTGTCGCCGATCTGGAGCCAGCGCACCGTGGCCTGGTTCTGGCCCGGGGCGAAGTCGAAGCCCACTTCCCTGGCGGCGCTGCGATAGACCTCGCCTGACTCGTCCGCCTTCTCGATGCCTGAGAAGTAGGTCGGGATGAAGCCCTGGGTGCCGCAGTAGGCAACGGACTCTTCGCTGCCCGTGGTGGCGACGAACACCGGTGGGTGCGGCTGGGTGTACGGAGCGGGGACCACCGACACACGCCGCAGCATGCCGTCGCTGCCGATCTCGCCCGGCGCCCCGAGCCGCTGGGTGGTGTGGGACATCCACCAGTCGATGCCGTCGTCGTAGGGG
>JAPUIR010000158.1 GCA_027296805.1 Chloroflexota bacterium
TGTGGCGTTGAGGTTGCGCGGCCCTGCGCCGGGAAGGTCCACCACCAGTTCCTGCGTGACGTTCTGGCCGGCCCGGGCCAGACCAATGCCCGGGCGAATCTGCTCGTAGGCCGTCTCGCCCAGGATGTCTCGAAGCTCGCAGCCCAGGATCTCCTCAATGGGACGCCGGAACGTTTCCTCGAACTTCTTGTTGACGAAGCGAAAACGCTCCTCCGAATCGACGTACGAGAGCAACATGGGGAGTGAATCCGCAATGAGGCGAAAATGTTCTTCCGGGGTCATGGCTCTCCCCTCTCCGCACACTCCGATCGACCTGGATCGAACGGGTGGTCGCAGCATCGCGCTGCGGGACACTCGGCGCTGACGGGAACCATCCATTATACGTGATCGCCCCCTCCGGGTCGCAATCCCGCGACGAGCATAGCTGCCTGCCGAGGTGATACAGTTACGACAGTCATTCTGACAACGAGATCGTCGAGGAAGCGCTAGAGGCTGTATGAGTTCACCCTACCTTCACGGAACCGACCCGGAGGAGCAGCGACGTCTCTCGCGGCTCAACGATCTGCTGAACCAGGAGTCGCTCCGGATGCTGGAACTCCGCGGCGACGAGCGCATCCTCGACGTGGGCAGCGGCCTGGGCCAGCTCAGCCGTGCCATGGCTCGTGCCGCCGGCCCGGACGCGGTGGTCGTCGGGGTGGAACGGAGCACGGAGCAGCTCGTCGAGGCGCGCCGCCAGGCCCGGCAGGCCGGTGAGGACTCGCTGGTGGAGTTCCGCCATGGAGATGCGGCAGCACTTCCCCTGACCGATGACGAGTGGGGCAGCTTCGATGTGGTTCACGCACGGTTCATCCTGGAGCACGTGCGGGACCCTGCGGCCGTGGTCCGGGCCATGGTGCGCGCCGCGCGCCCGGGCGGCCGGATCATCCTGGAGGACGACGACCATGCCGTGCTGCGGCTATGGCCGGAGCCGGCGGGGTTCCCTCAACTCTGGCAGGCGTACATCGAAGCGTTCGCGAAGCTCGGCTACGACCCGTTCGTGGGGCGACGGCTGGTCGAGCTGCTGCACGATCACGGTGCCGAGCCCGCCCGCAACCACTGGCTGTTCTTCGGCAGTTGCTCCGGGGATGCGTCCTTCCAGCCGATGGTGATGAACTTCGTCGGCATCCTCCAGGGAGCGCGGCAGGCGATGTTGCAGCACAAGCTGATTGGCGCGAAAGAGTTCGACGCGGGCATCGAGAAGCTGCGAAGCTGGGGCGAGAGCGCCGGCGCAGCTCTGTGGTACTCCCGCGCCTGGGCCGAAGGGCGAGTCCCTGGTCCCCTGCGGCCCTCTCCGCGCGCGCCTGAGCGAGAGCGGACGCCCCGCCAGGAAACCGCAGGTGAGCTCACGCTCATGCGGTTTCTCGCCGAGTCCGTGAAGGACCTGAACTCCACTCTCAAGCTCGAGAAGGTGTTCCAGAAGATCGGAGCGCGCATCCAATCGGTCATCGACTGCCAGCTGTTCGCCGTGCTGCTCTATGACGAGGAGACCGGCATCCTGGAGCACAGCTACTCCCTGCGCCACGGCGAACACCGGGTGCTGGAGGGCGGATTGCGGCTGGGTCAGGGCATCGGCGGCACGGCAGCCCAGCTCCGGCGTGTGCTCCGGGTGCCCGACGTGCGGCAAGATCCACGCTACGTGCGGGTCCGGCACACCGAGGTGGAGATCCGTTCGGAGCTGGCGGTGCCGCTTCTGTTCAAGGACCGGCTGGTCGGCGTCCTGGACCTGGAGAGCACCGAGCTGGACGCCTTCACGCCCGAGCACGAGACGGTGGTCACGGCGCTCGCCTCCCACATCGCCATCGCGCTGGAGAATGCCCGGCTCTACGGGCGGGTGCTGGCGGAGGAGCGCCGGTTGGACCACGAGCTGAAGACGGCGCGAGAGATCCAGAAGGGTCTCCTGCCGGGCTCGCCGCCACGGATTCGCGGTGGGGAGATCGGCGCGGCGTACCTTCCGGCGAAGATCCTGGGCGGCGACTTCTTCGATTTTCTCTCGTACGGGAAGGGACGCCTGGCGATTGTGGTGGGCGACGTGTCCGGCTAGGCGACGCCGGCCGCGCTCTACGGCGCCCTGGCCGTGGGGGAGATCCGCGGCCACGCGCTGGAACACGCTCACGGACCGGCGGAGATGCTGACGACCCTGAACGATTCCCTGCTGCGCCCCGGCCTGGAGAGCCGCTTCGTTGCCCTGGCGTTCGCGGTCTATGACCCGGCAGGGCCCAGCCTGACCCTGGCGAACTCCGGCTTCCCCAAGCCGCTACTGGTGCGCGACGGCAAGGTGACGCCGCTCCAGGCTACCGGCGTGCCGCTGGGGCTTCTGCCCGACCGTCACTACGACGAGATCCGGGTGGAGCTACGTGTCGGCGACCTCGTGGCCTTCTGCTCCGACGGCGTGCAGGAACCGGCCGAGGCGGAGTCGGCGGCTCTCGGATCGGAGCGGCTCGGGGAGTTGCTCCTCACGCTCTCGGATCTGACGGCAGTGGAGATCGCCGAGGCGGTCCTGCGCACCTCGGATCTCTACCTGGGCGAGGGTTGCGAACCGCCGGACGACCGCACGGTGGTGATCCTGAAGGTCACGGGGGAGGATCTCTGAGTCCCTGGACCCAGCCGACGCGCATTCATCTCGCCCCCGGCGGAAAGAACCCGTAAAGCAGCATCAAGAATGCCGAGAGGGATAGCAGGACCGCGGAAGCGATCCAACCCGGACGGTCCCACCGGGTCAGGGACAGCGCCAGCGGCCAGGTCAGGTACCAGGGAAACCAGATCCCGGCCCCGAACAGGATCAAACACAGGGACGTGCCGACCCAGGCATCGTGCCAGGCTCCGGGACGGCGTTGGCGTATCAGCCACCACGTGGCCGCCGCGAAGCACAACAAGAACGGTGTCTTTTCGATCAGGGCGTCGGCCAGCGGCTTGCGCGCCTGCCTCGCCAGGTGATCCCCCAGACCGCCGAGGAGCGAGTCGGTCTGCAGGAACGGGATATAGCAGGCGAGCAGGGAACCGAGCGCGATGGTCCCGAGCCCCACGACAGCCATCGCCCGGGATCGTGCAGGGCTGTTGCGGCGATCTTGCCAGGCGCGTATCAGCAACCAGGGAATAGCCAGGGCTGTGACGAGCTTCACGGCGACGGACAGTCCAACCAGAAGAAAGCCGAGTCGTTGTCGATGGATGGCCAGGGCGTGAGCGGCTGCGGCCAGCATCGCCATCATTATTAGATCGTTGTGGCCACTGACGGGTCCCTCGATGATGAACAGGGGATTGAACGCGATGGCGACGAACGTCAGGGTTCGGTGCCGG
>JAPUIR010000159.1 GCA_027296805.1 Chloroflexota bacterium
AAGCAGGCCCGACACCGGGCCTCATAAACATCCTCGGCACCCACCACAACGCGCTCTTCGCTGGCGATCAGTCGTTGTGAATGGTTTGCTGGCGCGCCGCAACGAATGCATATCGCCAGCGTCTTGGTGATGTACTCGGCCAGCGCCAGGAGCTGCGGAATGGGCTCGAAGGGCCGGCCCAGGTAGTCCTGATCCAGCCCCGCGATGATCACCCTGCGGCCTTCGGATGCCAATCGCTGACACACCTCGATGAGCCCGTCGTCGTAGAACTGCACCTCATCGATGCCGACCACGCGGGTTTGCGGGTCGACCGCGTCGTAGAGCTCGGCCGAGGTCGTCACCCGCTCGCTGGGAAGCCGTTGGCGGTTGTGGGAAACGATATGACCGTCGTCGTAGCGATCGTCGATGGGCGGCTTGAACACCTGCACCTTCTGGCGCGCGATCTGGGCGCGGCGCAGGCGACGGATGAGTTCCTCGCTCTTACCCGAGAACATGCTGCCGCAGATCACTTCGATCCAGCCCCTGCCGGGGCTCCGGCCGCCCGCTTCGGGCGCCCTCATGTCGGTTGCCTCCGCCGCGGCCCTCCCCTCGAGCGCTGCCAGGTCGCTGCGCACTTCGTCGTCCAAACCGCGTCCCTCCGCGATGGCGGCGCCGGGCGAAAGCCGGCCATTGACCGCCCCAATGCTACAATCCGGGCCCGCCGACGCTCCAAACCTCACAGTAGCCCGTTGCCGTGAACACCGCCACTTCAACAAAATCCAGGGATTCGGGCATTCCGTGGGGTTCCGTGATCGACCGCATCAACCAGGTCCGCCGCGGCCTGGTATGGATCGTGGTGACACTGCTGGTGGGCACAGCAGCCTCCTGGGGCGTCGCAGACCGTATCTTCGCGTTCCTGGCGGCACCGCTCACCGAAGCGCTCGCCGACGCCGGACGCGATAACCGGCTGGTCTTTACCCACCTGTCGGATCCCTTTGTCATCTACTTCAGTGTGGCCCTATTGGGTGGGTCGTTGCTCGCATTGCCCGTCCTGATGGCACTGTTCTGGCGCATTGTCGCGCCGCTGGGACTCGGACGAGGGCTCTTCAAGGCGGCGCTGTTCGTGTTGTCGGCGACGCTGCTCTTCGTCGCCGGGCTGGCGTTCGGCTACTGGGTGCTACTGCCCTTCGTGGTGCGCTACCTGCTCGGCGTCGCCGAGCAATTCCAGTACGCCGTCACCGTGCGCGAGTATTTACGCTTTGCGCTGCGCATCCTCCTGGCCATGGGAATCTCCGCCCAACTGCCACTGATCAGCTTCGTGCTGGCACGCTTCGGCCTGGTCACCGCCGGCCAGCTGCTGCGCTGGCTCCCCTATGCCGTTCTAGCCGCTTTCGTACTGGCCGCCCTAATCACCCCTCCGGACGGCATCAGCCAGGTCCTCGTAGCCGTACCCATGCTGGTCCTCTACCTCTTCGGCGTCCTGGTAGCCGCCCTGGCCACCCCACGCCGGAGCACCTAGCCGGCCCGCCGCCCGACCGGAAACGAGATGGCGCCAGATGCAGGGCGCGCGCCGTGAGGACGACCGGAGGCGTACTCCAGTACGTCGCAGGAAGCCCGAACAAGCGCAACGCCGCAGATACCGTCCTTATCGCTCCCGGCCCTTGGCGTCTTCCCAGAGTGCATCCATCGCCGCCAAATCGGCGGCCTCCCCCGACACGATGCGGGGCTCGATGGCACGAAAACGACGCTCGAACTTCTCGCTGGAACGGCGCAGCGCCGCTTCAGGCGACAGGCCCAGGTGCCGCGCCAGGTTGGCGATGGCGAACAGCAAGTCGCCGATCTCCTCCTCGACCACCGGCGAACGCCGCACCCCCGCCTCGCCTGCCATCGCCTCTTCGACCTCCTCCAGCTCCTCCCGTACCTTGCGGACTACGCCCTCCACGTCCGGCCAATCGAACCCCGCGTGGGCGGCACGGCGCCCGAGCTTCTCGGCGCGCGCCAACGCCGGGAAGGACGCCGGAATGTCGTCGAGCACGGAGCCACTGCCGCGCTCCTCGTGCTTGATCGATTCCCACCGCTGCAGCACTTCGTCGGCGTTCTCCGCCTCGCCGTCCCCGAACACGTGCGGATGGCGGCGCACCAGTTTGTCGCAGATCGCGTCAGCCACCTGGCGCACGTCGAAGATTCCCTCTTCCGAGGCCATCTGAGAGATAAACACCACCTGCAGGAGCAAATCGCCGAGTTCCGCGGGCAGCGCCTCCATGTCGTTATCGTCGATCACCTGGACCACTTCGTAGGCCTCTTCCAGGACGTAACGACGCAGCGAGCGCAGGTCTTGCTCGCGGTCCCAGGGGCAGCCGTCGGGGCCTCGTAGCCTCCTCATGATGTCGACCAAGCGACCGAACGCAGCCTCGGCTTCGGGGTGTTCTGACACGCAATTCCTCGCGGTTGAGTGGCGCCTGGATGGGACGCCTCGGGGGGCGCGGCCGCGATTCTACAACGGGTCGCGCATTGCGGCGTAGCATGACGCCTTCTACACTGCGGCTCACGAGCTATTAAGCTTTTCCTGGGGAGTTGACATGGACGACGATGAACGCTTGAACGATTCCGAGAAACGGCCGCGACTCAAGGTGACCGACCGGCGCAAGTTCACCGCCGACGGCACACCACGTAACAGCGAGCCGGCCGACGCCCCGACCCCCGCCCCCACCCCCGCCCCCCAACCCCCCCCCCCCCCCGCGAACCGGAACCCAGAGACCCAAGCCCGCCCCCAAAAGCCCCCCCCGGGCGAGCCCCGGGCCGACCAGCCCCCCCCCCCCGGGC
>JAPUIR010000016.1 GCA_027296805.1 Chloroflexota bacterium
GCGCCGTCCCGTCACCGCGATGGCGGCGAAGGAAGCGAGGGGCAAGAAGAAGATTGCCCAGATGACGGCTTCGGGGACCGGCTCGTTCATTTAGACCTTGCGCAGAATCTCTCGGGCGACGTGTGTTTTGGAATCGGGGACGTAGAGGAGGCAGGGGCCGAAGTCGCCCTCACCTTGGCGGTCCGGCGGGGCGACGAGGCGTACGGCGATGCCCTCGGAGTGCAGCAGCTCTTTCCAGGTCTCCGCGATGTAGCGGTTGGGGGCGCGGACAAACTCAGCCCACATGAGCAATGGCCTTTGCAGTTACCACTTGAGCAAGTCGATCTCATCGACGCTGACGGTGCGTCGGTTGCGGTAGACAACGAGGGCGAGGGCCAAGCCCACCGCGACCTCGGCGGCGGCGGTGGCCACGATGAAGACGACGAAGACTTGGGTGCTGAGGGCGACGTCGCTGTCGGAGAAGCGGCTGAAGGCGACCAGGGTGAGATTGACAGCGTTGAGCATGAGTTCGATGCCCATGAGCACGCCAACGGCGTTGCGCTTGGAGAGGGCGACGTAGAGGCCGATCCCAAAGAGGACGGCGCCGATGACCAGGTACTCCTCGAGGCCGATGGTCATCGGTCGCCTCCACCGGGTTGCGCCGCGCCCGGGCTGTCCTCGGTTGAGGGAGGCGGCAAGAGGCCGTCCTCGGCCAGGCTGGCGAGGTGGACCTCGTGGTCTTCCTCGTCTTCACGCGCGAGTGCGATGGCGCCGACCAGGGCGGCGGTGAGAAGGACGGCGGCGACCTCGAAGGGGAGGACGTAGGCATTGATGAGCGACTCGCCGATGATTTTCGTCTGTGTGCCGATCGCCTCGCCGCGCATCGCGCCCCACTCGGTTTCGAGGGCGATGAAGGTGCCCGCCGCGATCACCAGGCCCATGATGATCAGCGCTGGGAAGCGGGTCTGGGTCTCTGAGTTATCACGGGCGGCGTGGGGGGTGAGCATGATGGCGAAGAGCATGAGGACAGCGATCGCGCCGACGTAGACAAGGATCTGGACGAGGGCGATGAACTCGGCGGAGAGGGTGAGGTAGAGGCCCGCGACGCCGACGAAGGAGAGGATGAGATAGACGACGGCGTGGATGAGGTTGCGGCTGACGACGATCATCAGCGCGGCGCCGATGGTGATTGCGGCGAGGGACCAAAAGGCGAGGTGGAATCCGACGTCGGACATGAGCTCGATTCTCGTGCTGGCCAGCGGTAACGCTAGCTGAGGTCTCCCTTAGCCGCTCTCGGGACGGCTCTCTCTGCCTGGAGGGGGGCGATCAGTCGCCGCCGGCCCCGGTCTCCAGCCCAAGTTCGACGCCGGGCTCGGCGCCGGTGTCGTCGAGACGAATGGCGTGGGCGGCTCGCAAGCCGCCAAGGCGGCCACGCGCCATGACGGCGCGGGACGGCAGGCGGGTCTCGGCTGTGCCCGAGGATCGGGCCCAGAGGACGACGGCCCCCACCGTCAGCGCCAAGTTGACGACCGCGATGATGGGAAGGGTGACGGCTGCGTCCCAGTTGTGCTCCAGGAGGAGGGTGCGCTCCACGGCAGCGGCCACGACGAAGACAAGGCCGACTGGGACGAGGAACTTCCAGCAGAAGCTCATCATTTGGTCGATGCGGAGGCGCGGTAGCGTGCCGCGTAGCCAGATGAAGACGAAGTAGACGAGGGAGGTCTTGGCGAGCAGGATGAGCCAGCTCGGGACCCACTCGTCGAGGCCCCAGAGCCACCAACCGCCGAGGAAGAACGTGGCGATGAAGGCGGAGAGGCCGAAGGCGTTGAGGAGCTCCACCGCGTAGAAGAGGCCGAAGCGCATACCGGAATACTCGGTGTGATAGCCGGCCACGATCTCGGACTCGGCTTCGGCGATGTCCATCGGGGTGCGATTGAGCTCCGCAGTGGCGGCGAAGAAGAACATGAAGGCGGACATGGGCAGCATGAGTAAGAGGATCACATCGTTGGATTGCTGCCACTGGACGATGCCGTTGATGCTCATGGTGCCGGTGAAGAAAACGACGGTGAGCAGGGCGAGGACCATGGGGACTTCGTAAGAGATCGACATGGCGATGACGCGCATGGCGCCGAAGAGTGCGTATTTGTTGTTGGAGGCCCAGCCGGCGATGAAGACGGCGATGACGGCGGTGCTGGAGATGGCGAGCAGGAAGAGGACGCCGACGTTGAGGTCGGCCACCTGCATATTGGGGCCGAAGGGAATCACGCCCCAGACGAGGATGCCGGGGATGAAGATGAGGATGGGGGGCATGAGGAAGAGGAACTTGTCGGCGGCACGGGGGCGCAGCTCCTCCTTGAGGACGAGCTTGACGGCGTCGGCGACGGGCTGAAGGAGGCCCTTGGGGCCAACGCGGTTGGGGCCGTAGCGCTGCTGGAAGCGCGCGATGACCTTGCGCTCGACCCAGATCAGGAGCAGCAGCACGGGACCGATGACCATCAAGATGCCGAGCGCCCCGAGGACGCCGCTGACGATGGAGGCGAGCCAGTCGGTGCCCCAGCCGGCGATCCACTCGGTGATCTCGCTGCTGAGGCCGCTGAGATCGCGGAGGTCGTACCAGGCGGCGGCGGGAAGGCTCATCGATCGATCTCGCCGACCACGATGTCGATGGAGCCGAGGGTGACGATCGCGTCCGAGAGGGTGCCGCCGATGGTCATCTCTTTGAGGGCGCTGAGGTTGATCAGGCTGGGCGGACGGCAGTGGAAGCGGAAGGGGGCGGGGCCACCGTCGCTAATCAGATAGAAGCCGAGCTCACCGCGCGGGGATTCGACGCGGGCATAGGCTTCGCCAGGCTCGGGGAGCAGGTGCAGGGGCAGGTCAGTCACCCAAGGGCCGCTGGGGATGGCGTCGACGACCTGGCGCAGTATGCGCAGGCTCTCCTTGACCTCGGCCATGCGGACGAGGAAGCGGTCGTAGCAGTCGCCGTTGCGGCCAACGGGGACGTCGAACTCAAAGTGCTCGTAGCCGGAGTAGGGATCGGCCTTGCGGATGTCGAAGGGGACGCCGGAGCCGCGCAGGACGGGACCGCTGAGCGAGGCGTTGATGGCGTCCTCGGCATTGATCTTGCCGACGCCGCGGGCGCGCGCGACGAGGATCTCGTTGCCGAGGAGGAGGTTCTCGTAGTCCTCGATATGCCCGGGCATTTCGTCGAGGAATGAGCGTACGGCCGGGAGCAGCTCCGGGGGCAGATCGAAGGCGACGCCGCCGACCCGCATGTAGTTCGTCGTGAGGCGGGCGCCGCAGGTCATCTCGAACATGTCGAGGATCTTTTCGCGCTCGCGGAACATGTAGAAGAGTGGGGTGTGCCAGGCGCCGCAGTCGTTGATGAAGGTGCCGTTGGCCATGGCGTGGCTGGCGATGCGCTGAAGCTCGGCGAAGAGGATACGGATGAGCTGCGCGCGCGGTGGCACCTCGACGTCCATCAGCTTTTCGACGGCGAGGCAATAGGCGAGGTTATTGGACATCGCGGCGAGATAGTCGATGCGGTCGGTGAAGGGGATGTTCTGGGTGTAAGTGCGCTCTTCGGCGAGCTTCTCCATGGAACGATGGAGATAGCCGATGATCATCTCCACGTCGTGGACGATCTCCCCATCGAGGCTGGCCTTGAGGCGGAAGACGCCGTGGGTGGAGGGGTGTTGCGGGCCAAGGTTGACCGTGACCAGCTCGCGCGGGTCGATGCTGGGCTTTGTGCTGGGAGGGGTCGCTATGACGCACCCCCCGGGTCGTCCCCGAGCAAGCGTGGAGGTTCTCCCGGGGTAGGGATGTCGGCGCCGGTCCGGGCCTGCTGGTTGGGGTGCACGGGGCGCTCGGAGACGGTGCCAGGGACGGGCCAGTCGTTGCCGCCCGACTCGTGCGAGAAGCCGGGCAGACCGGCGGAGAGATTGCCGGGCATGTTGAGGAAGGACTTGCGCAGCGGATAGCCCGGGAAACCCTCCCAGAGGAACATGCGGCGCAGATCGGGGTGGCCCTCAAACTTGATGCCGAAGAGGTCGTAGGCCTCGCGCTCCTGGAGGATCGCGCCGTGGAAGACGGGTTCGAGCGAGGGCAGGCTGGGGGTGTCGTAGCCGCCGGCGGAGGCTCGGATCGTGAGGATGTGGTTGTGGTCGAGGGATTGGAGGTGGTAGACGACTTCGAGGCGGCCGTCCCAGTCGACGGCGGTGAGATTGCTGAGGAAGCTGAGGTCGAGGTCGGGATCGTCGCGGAGGAAGGTGGCGACGTCTCGCAGGCTAGCGGGCGTGATCTCCACAGCAATGTCGGTGACGCCGGCGACGGAGCCGGGCAGGACCTGTTCCAGTTGGTCCGCGACCTCTTGGGGCGGGAGCCAGCGAGTCACGGCTACCGCCATTCCAGGGCGCGCTTGCGCCACTCGTAGACGAGGCCGAGGGCGAGGGTGCCGATGAAGATGAGGGCGGCGACCAGGCCAAAGACGGTCAGGGAGTCGAGGGCGACAGCGAGGGGGAAGAGGAAGATGACTTCGATATCGAAGATGACGAAGATGAGGGCGATGAGGTAGTAGCGGAAGTTGAACTGGACCCAGGTCGGCCCTTCGGTCTCGACGCCGCACTCATAGGTGTCTTCCTTGACGACATTGGGGATGTTGGGGCGGACCTTGAGACGGTCGAGCGCCCAGGACGCGCCGAGGGGGATGGAGGGGAAGATGACGGCGAGGATGAGGAGGATCCCGAGGTGGCTGTATTGCTCCAGGACCATCGCGATCCCGCCCCCTCATCCAGCGGATCAGGGCGACCCGCCGATTGTGAAATCCGTCGCGAGCGCGAGTATATCACCCGAGGGGGGGTGGCCAACCCCGGCGGACCAGGGAGGAGAGCCCTGCTTCCCGGCGCGTCGGGGTTGGGCGGCTCACGTCGTTCGCGGCGTAGACCAAAGATCGGGAAGCGTTTAGGTTCGATGCATGCTCATTGACCTGCACAATCACACGTGGCCGCGCTCGCATGATTCGGTGCTGGACCCCGTAGACCTGGTGAACCGCTCCCGCGAGGCGGGGTTGGACGCGATCTGCCTCACGGAACACGACGCGATCTGGAGTCCGGAGGAGGCTCAAAAGCTGTCGGAGGAGACGGGGTTCCTGGCGATCCCAGGGGTGGAGATCAGCACCGACGATGGGCACATCCTGGCCTGGGGGGTGGAGAAGTACGTGTTCGGGATGCACCGGGCGGAGCGGCTGGCAGAACATGTGGCGGAGCGCGAGGGCTGCTTGGTGATCGCGCATCCCTATCGACGACAGATGCCGTGGAAGGACGACGCGGAGGAGTGGGTGAAGGCGCTGGCGAAGGCGGAGCGCAACCCCGCGTACCAACACTGCATCGCGATGGAGGTCCTGAACGGGCGGGGGAACGAGCGGGAGAACCGCTTCAGCATCGATCTGGGCGAGCAGATGGGGCTGCCGGGGACGGCGGGGACCGATTCGCACGCGGTGCACGACATCGGCAAGGTGGCGACGTATTTCGAGAGCGATGCGATCGAGACGTGGCAGGATCTGGTGCGCGAGCTGAAGGCGGGGCACTTCTGCGCGGTCGATATGACGACAGGGCAGGAATACGCGGTTCCGGCGGGCAAGGACTACTCGCCGCTGATCCAGCGAGCGCTGTAGCTCTCTGACTCAGCCTCCGGGAGATGCGGTGCGGCACTTGCTGAGCCTGGAACACATGTTCCTAGTGATCACCAACAGATAACGATTCCGCAGAGAACGGTTCACGGCCCCGTGTGGATCGTATATTCGCGCTGGTTCTGAGGCGGCAACCAGGAAGCGAAGGGGTGTGGATTGACTTCGTCAATGAGGTTGGCGGCCAGGAACCGGCTGCGGATGGCGGCGATGATTGGGCTGGGGGCTGTCCTGATCGTGTTGGGGCTCGCCATGACGAGCAGCGGCGCGGAGGCAGCGGATGTCGGTTACGACGGTGCAGAAGCAAGCGTCGTCACGTCCGAACTCGGGATCATGTCCGGCGGGCCGACGACACCCGCTGCGTTCGCACGGTGGCAAGGGCTAAGGTCTGAGATCAGATTGCTACCCACGTGGTTTTGTGGCCTCGAGGCGCTCGAGAGCGTGCTCAATGCGAGAAGCTGGAAGAATTATCGGGCAGTCTTTTACACCTGCAAAGGCAATGGGGGGTGGTGATACAGCGGGTGGAATCCACCGTTTCGCAGACGAAGGACGGGCCATCCTGCGGGGTGGCCCGTTTCTCGTGGGGCGAGGGGGAGTCGAGAGTCTCCTCGTGTGGGGATGAGGTCCCGCCGTGCATCGGGGGCGGTCAGGCGAGCGGCAGGAGTACCGGTCCCGGCTCTGCGGGGCGCTAGCCAAAGTAGTAGTGCCAGGAGTAGACCATCTGGTGCCAGATAGAAACCTCGTCCCAGAGCGAGGCAGGGCTGCAAATCTTGTCGTTGTAGTCGAGCGTCTTGATCGTTACGCAGTCTGCGGAGGCGGTCCCCACATCCAACAAAAGGGTGAACACGAGGGCGCTCAACAAGACGACCGCTCCGATCAGAAGCAGCTTCGGTTCGATCAGAAGCAGATGGCGCAGTGCCACGGTGGCACCTCCTTCTATTAAGAATGGCGGGGCAGCGTTCCGCTCGTTACAGGCGAGCGCGGAATTGTGATGTCGTCGCACTGAGGTCAGGGGCATCGGAGGGGCGATTCATTGAGGAGACACCGTCGGTGGGTGCGAGGCTGGGTCGGCTAGTCTGCCGACGGCCCTCCGCAGTGCCCGACCAGGAACTGAGAGGGCCGTCAGGAGGCGGCATGCCGAGGATTTCCATCGATCGGTCGAAGGGGGTGGGGGAGGAGCCGGGGACGGGGCACAATCGCTGGCATCCGTCGATCGAGCC
>JAPUIR010000160.1 GCA_027296805.1 Chloroflexota bacterium
AAGGCTGATCGCTGCGCTCAGCGCTGGGCAGGATGTCGCGCTGATCTGCGATGCGGGCACTCCCGGCCTGTCGGACCCGGGACAGGACTTGGTGCGTGCTGCGCGGGAGGCAGGGGTGCGTGTCGTGCCGGTGGCGGGACCGTCGACGGTGGCGGCTCTGATCTCGGTGGCTGGCGTGTGGGGCCGGACCTTCCGGTCGATCGGGTTCGCACCGCGCAAGGCGGGGGAACGCCGCACGGTGTTCACGCGGATCGCGGAGCTGGGCGAGCCCACGATCGTGTTCGAGTCGCCGCACCGGATCGGGGCGACGCTGGCGGCGCTGGCCGAGGTGCTGCCGGAGGCGAGGCTGGTCGTTGGACGGGAGCTGACGAAACTGCATGAGGAGATCTGGGAGGGCTCGCCGGCGGAGGCGGTGGAGCACTTCGAGTCGCCGCGCGGAGAGTTCGCGCTGTTCGTCGTGCCGCCTGTCGTGGAGGCCCGGGCGTGGTCCGACGCGGAAGTGATCGAGGCGCTCGCGAAGGCTCGGGCAAGCGGGCAGAGCCGGCGCGACGCCGCCCGTGCGTTGGCGGGTAAGGCGGGGCGGAGCCGGCGAGAGGTGTATGGGTTGTGGTCGGAGTTGGACGCGGGAGCCGGCGGACACTAGGTGGGGGCGTTGTTAGACTCGGAGATCGAACCCCGCGCCAGCTTCGCGGCGCTGTCGAGAAGGTTCCACCTTGTCTGAGACGATTTTAGTGGCCGTCGCCTGGCCGTACGCCAACGGTCCGCTGCACCATGGACAGCTCGGTGGGGCGTACCTGCCCGCCGACATCTTCGCGCGCTACCACCGAATCAAGGGCAACCGGGTGGCGATGGTGTCGGGCTCAGACAGCCATGGCACGCCCATCACCGTGCGGGCGGAGGCGGAGGGGCGGTCGCCGCTGGAGGTGTTCCAGGAGTTCCACGAGAGCTTCCTGGAAACGTGGGAGGGGATGGGGATCCAGTTCGACCTGTTCACGTCGACGGATACGCAAAACCACATCGACGTGACGCAGGACCTCTTCACACGGCTGCTAGAGAACGGGTACCTGTACGAGGCAAAGCAGACGCTGCTCTACGACCCGGTTGACAAGCGTTTCCTGCCTGACCGTTACGTGGAGGGCACGTGCCCGCATTGCTCGTACGACGCGGCGCGGGGCGATCAGTGCGACAACTGCGGCCGCCAGCTCGACGCTGTGGACCTGATCGATCCGCGATCGAAGACCTCGGGTGCGACGCCGGAGCAGCGGGAGAGTGAGCACTTCTTCCTCAAGCTGACCGATCTGGCGGAGCCGCTGGAGAAGTGGCTGAGCAGCGGCAAGGAACACTGGCGCAAACACGTGATCAACTTCACGCAGGGGATGCTGCGCGAGGGGCTGAAGGACCGCTCGATCACGCGCGACATCCAGTGGGGGATCGAGGTTCCCGTCGAGGGCTACGACGACAAGCGGATCTACGTCTGGTTCGAGGCGGTGATCGGCTATCTCTCGGCGACGATCGAGTGGGCGGAGCGGCAAGGTGAGCCGGAGCTGTGGAAGGAGTTCTGGCAGAACCCAGAGGCGAAGACGTACTACTTCATCGGCAAGGACAACGTGCCCTTCCACACCGTGATCTGGCCCGCGATCTTGCTGGGGGCCGGCGGTCTCGACCTGCCCTACGACGTGCCGGCGAACCAGTACATCACGATGTCGGGGAGCAAGGCCAGCACAAGTCAAAATTGGGCGGTGTGGATCCCGGACTATCTGACGCGGTACGACCCCGATCCGCTGCGCTACGCGCTGGCGGCCCAGATGCCGGAAACCAGCGACTCCGATTTCTCCTGGGGCGAGTTCCATCGCCGCAACAACGATGAGTTGGTCGCGACGTGGGGCAACCTCGTGAACCGGGTGCTGACGTTCACGGTGCGCAACTTCGATGGCAAGGTGCCGGAGCCGGGCCCGTTGGAGGCGGAGGACCGGCAGCTGCTGGATAGGACGCAATCGGCAGTGGATGCGATCGGCGAATCGATCGAGGGGGTGCATCTGCGCCAGGGCCTGCAGCAAGCGATGGCGCTGGCGCAAGAGGCGAACCGGTATTTGGACCACAGCGCGCCCTGGCAGTCGATCAAGACGGACCGGGAGGCGGCGGGTCGATCGTTGTACACGGCGCTGAACGCGATCGCGGGGCTGCGGACGGCGCTGGCGCCCTATCTGCCATTCACCTGCGCGCGGCTGAACGAATATTTGGGCGAGACGGCATCGATCGAGGAGTTGGGCTGGCAGGTACATGCGCTGGAACCGGGGACGCCGCTGGCGACGCCGTCCCCGCTGTTCACAAAGCTGGACTCCTCCATGGTGGCGGAGGAAGAGGCGCGGCTGGGCGGGTGAGTATGGCGCCTGTGCCGCTGTTCGACACCCACGCCCATCTACACGACCGAGCTTTCGCCGACGATCTCGAGGCCGTGATCGAGCGGGCGCGCGCGGAGGGCGTCCAGGAGATCGTGACGATCGGGACTGATATCGAGGCCAGCGAGGCGGCGGTCGCGCTGGCGCAGGCGCGAGAGGGCGTTTGGGCTTCCGTTGGGGTCCACCCCCACGACGCTTCCATCTGGAACGACTCAGTCGCGACCCGGATACGAGAGCTAGCGGTGGCTGACGCCACTGTCGCGATCGGCGAGATCGGCTTGGACTTCTATCGCAACCTCTCCCCTCCCGAAGCACAACAGGAGGCGTTCGCGGCGCAGCTCGCGCTGGCGACGGATCTCGGTCTCCCGGTGGTGATTCACTCTCGTGACGCGCAAGCGGAGACCGAGTTGGTGCTGCGGCGCTGGACAGCCGGGAGGACCTCAGATACGCCCGTTGGAGTGCTGCATTGCTTCTCCGGTGACGCTGCCTTGGCTCGTCGTTATGTCGAGATGGGGTTCCTGATCTCGTTCGCTGGGGTCGTGACGTATCCCAAGAACGACGTGCTGCGAGAGGCGGGGCTCAGCGTCCCGGCTGAGCACATCGTCGTGGAGACGGACTGCCCCTATCTGACGCCGCAGTTCCGCCGGGGCAAGCGCAATGAGCCGGGCTATGTGCGAGAGACGGCGCGGTTCCTGGCGGAGCTGCGAGGGGAGTCGTTGTCTGCGTTCGCGGCGCAGACGCGAGCAAACGCCCTTCGCTTGTTCCGGCTCCCGCCTGCCGCGAAGATGGCTCCGTGACCAGCGTACGCAGTCTTTACGAGCCAATCGCCGATGACCTGGAGCTGGTGGAAGACACGCTGCAGTTGGCGACGCGGTCTGACTTCGTGCCGCTCCAGAACATGCTGGAGCAGGTCTTGCAGCGCTCCGGGAAACGGCTGCGCCCCGCGATCGCGCTGCTGGCGGGGAGCTTCGGGAAGTACGACACCGACAAGCAAGTGGCGCTGGCGACGTCGATCGAGTTGTTGCACACAGCAACACTCGTGCACGACGACGTGATCGACAGCGCCGCGACGCGCCGCGGCCAGCCCACGGCCAATGCAACGTTCGACAACGCGGCCTCGGTGATGCTGGGCGACTACATGTTCGCTCATGCCGCGGAGCTGGTGGCTCGCACGGGGAACCTCGCGGTGATCCGGCTCTTCGCCGAGACGCTGATGACGATGGCGAAGGGCGAGCTGGA
>JAPUIR010000161.1 GCA_027296805.1 Chloroflexota bacterium
CCTTGGAGGGCATCGAAGCCGCCATCCAGCGCGCTCACCTCTATCACGACGCAGGCGCCGACGTGCTCTTCGTCGAAGCTCCCGAGAGCGAGGACCAGATCGTCCGCATCGCCCAAGAGCTGCCCGGGCCGAAGCTGATCAACATGTTCCACGGGGGCAAGACGCCCCTGCTCTCCACCCAGCGACTATCGGAGGTGGGCTACCGCATCGTCATCATCCCCTCCGACCTCCAGCGCGCAGCCCTGCACGCCATGACCGAGGTACTGCATGCTCTCAAGCGGGACGGCGACAGTCATGCCTTTGCCGAACGCATGGTCAGCTTCCAGGAGCGCGAGGAGATTGTGGGCACGGAGAAGTTTTTGGACCTGGGCGAGCGCTATCGGGACTAGCCCGTCGATCGGCGTGCCGCGCTGCCCCCCGCGATCCGCCCGAATACCGCGCCCGCCATCAGCCCCGATCCCCCGGGGTAGTTGGCGTGGAACAGCCCACCCACCATCTCCCCGCAGGCGAACAGCCCGTCGATCGGCTGCCAGTCCAGACCCACGACCTCGGCTTGAGACGTCACGCGCACCCCGCCGAAGGTGAAAGTAATCCCCCCGGTGACGGGGTACGCGCGGAAGGGCGGGGTGTCCAGCGCTTGCGCCCAGTTCGTCTTATCGACGTCGAGCCCGGCGGTCGCCAGACCGTCCAGAATCGTCGGGTCGAAGCGGCCCTGTCCGCTGTGGGCGTTGAACTCCGCCAGCGCCGCCATCGCTCGATCGGAGTCGAGTGGCAGCTGTCGCAGCAGCTCCTCCAGGCTCTCGGCCACGACCGGCGTCCCCGTCTCGTAACGTGGCTCGAGTAGATCCAGCACCTTACCGTCGAAGATCTGGTACGCCACGCCCCCCGGCTGGCTGAGCAGGGCGCCTCCCGTTTTCGCGTAGGTGTAGAGCTGGAAATCCTCGCCCTCGTCCAGAAAGCGATCGCCCTGGGCGTTAACCACGACGCCGAAGGGATAGGAGAGGCGGTTGGTCTTGTCCGTCAGCAACCGATCGCCGAACTCCGGCGCACCCGCGTCGATCGGAGTCCCGTGCGATCCGCTCCACTGGCCGTGCGGCAACGCCCCGATCTCGAGCGCCATATGCAAGCCATCACCTGTGTTGTATCGCGTCCCCCGCACCTTGGCGGTATCCCAGGGCCGCCCCAGATAGCGGGCGCGCCATTCGGGGTTTGCCTCGAAGCCGCCACAGCCCAGAACGACCGCTCCCGCCGAGATCTCGCTTGTCCCCTCCGGCCCCTGCACCATCACCCCGGTCACGCTGCCTTGCGCGTCTTGCAGCAGGCCGCGCGCCGCGCTCTCGTATCGCACTTCGATTCCAAGCGCCTCCGCGGCTGCAAACCACATCCGCGACAGTCCCACCCCTTCGTTCGCGGCACGGATCACCGCGCCCGCGGGCCACTTCCACTCCCCCTCGACCTGTATCGCCGTGAGCGAGGCGGCAGCTTCCATCGCGATCCCCTGGTCGTGCATCCAGCAGACCGTGTCGTAGGACTTACCGATCAGGATCTCGGACAGCTCTGGGTCGGTCCGGCCCTCTGTCACGCGCTGGAGGTCGTGTCGAAACGCCTCGGCGGGGTAGGGCGAGACGTTGGCGAGAAAGCCCGGAAAGTGGTCTTCCACGTCCGGTACGAGACGAAGCAGCTCCTCCGTCTGGTTGAACGCGAAACGGAACAGCCCGCCGCTGTAGTGGGTGTTCCCACCCCGCTGATCCAGGGAGGCCTTCTCCAGCATCAAGACCCGTTCGGCACCCGCTTCTCGGCTTGCGACCGCTGCCGCCTGGGCGGCGTTCCCTGTCCCAACCACCACGACGTCGTAATCCATAGAGCCCTTCCGTTCGGCGGCTAGCCGCGAGTGGGATCAGGACCCAGCCCTGAGTCCCGAACCATCTCTGCTCAGCCCTGATCTCCGATCGCCTCCAACAGGCGGTCCAGGTTGGCCGGGTCGGGTACCAACTGCCCCACCGGGAACGAGTGGACCACCTCCACCACCGCGTCGTTGTACGGAGTGGGCACCTCCGCTTCGCGCCCCCGCTCCACCACGTAGCCGTTTAGAAAATCGATCTCGGTGCGTCGCTTCCGGATCACGTCCTGCAAGAACGACGGACGCCCTTCGCCAAGCGCTCCTGCTCCCTCGATCAGCTCCTCGTCTAGCTGTTCGGTGTCGATCCCGGCTGCTGCATTCACGAACCGATCGGCGGGGATCCCCCAGACCTGGTCGATCTCGTGTCCGTGCGCCCTCCCCACCTCGATCGCCTCGGCCGCCACCCGCACGCAAACGCGCCGAGTATCGTCTCGCCGCCGCACCTCGGCGGAGCCATAGCCGGTCAGCCCGGCGATCGGGTTGGCCATGCAATTCACGGCCAGCTTGGCCCAGCGTTCTCCCCACAGGTTGTCGGTCACCTCCGCCCCTTCCACGTGCTGGAGCAGTTCCGCGATGGCACGCGCGCGATCGGTCACCTTGCCGTCCAACTCGCCCACCTTGAACCCCAGCTCGCGGGTATCCGTACGCAGCGCGTGGCCCGGCTCGTATAGCCCGGCCCCGATCGTGATCACGCAGCCCAGCGTTCGCTCCGCCCCCACGATGGCCGCCACCCGTTCGTCGTTGATTCCGTTCTGGAAGTCCACCACCACGCCATCCGAAGTGAGATACGGCGCGATCAGATGCGTCGCCCACTCCGTGTCGTACGACTTCACCGCCACGAAGGCCATGTCGAACGGCTCCGACACTGATTGCAGTTCGTGGATCTGAAGGGCCTGCACGGGCACTGTGATCTCGTCGTGTCCCTCGATGGACAACCGCAGCCCATCACGCTGCATCGCATCCACGTGATCGGCCCACTGATCGACCAGCGTCACATCGACCCCCGCGCGCGTCAGCAGCCCGCCCACCACACTGCCGATGGCTCCCGCCCCAACGATCGCGATTCGTGGTGTCATGCTGGCTCCCTTGCGGGCCAAAGTGTAAGCGGACCGACCACTGCCGCAACCGCGGTTCGAGGTGCCTAGGGCAGACGCCGCAGTTTTTTCAGCGACTTCATCTCGCGTGGCGGGTCTAGCCCACGACCGCGGATCGTTGTCGAGACCTCGCCCACGTAGATGTCCCCCCGCGAATCCACCGCGATGCCGTGCGGCGCGATGAAGTGTCCGGCTCCCTCCCCCTCTTCCGGGTGCCCGAAGCGAGCCAGCAGCTCCCCGTCGCGATTGAGCACCGACACCCGATGCCCAAGCCCGGGCGCTGTATCGACACCGGGAAAGCCGTTCAGCTCACCGATGTAGATGTTCCCGTCCGCTGCCAGCGTCAGCCCGTCCGGACGATGGATATTGCTCCACATCGTCACAAAGTGGCCCTCCTCATCGAAAACCTGCACCCGATGGCACTCCCGGTCCGCCACGTAGATCAGGCCCTCATCGTCGATTGCCAGGTTGTGGGGGCGAATGAACTGCCCCTCGTCGATTCCGGGCTCGCCCCAGGTCAGCAGGTGCTTGCCGTCGGGCGAGAAGCGATGCACGCACGAGTTGCCATAGCCGTCGGTTACAAACAGGTCCCCGCTGCGCGGCGAGATCGCGGCGTGCGTCGGTCGATTGAACGGCTGCCCGCTCCATGCCGCCGCCGGCTCGTTTGGCACCCCCAACGTCTGCTCCAGCTCGCCCTCCGGCGTCCAGCGCGTGATCGTGTGCGTGCCGTCGTCGGCGCAGAACACATCCCCCTCCGGACCGATCCAGATCCCGTGCGTCCGCGCGGAGAACGTCCCTGCCCCCCACGACCGCAAGAACGACCCGTCCGCCTCGAACACCATCACTGGATGCTCTGTATTGCGGCTCAGCACGAAGACCGTGTCGTTGGCGTCCACCGCAACGCCTGGCACCTCCACCAGCGTCACCCCGTCGGGCAACTGCTCCCATTCCGGCAGCGCTTCATAGCGAAAATCGCCCTCGCCCAGTTCAACAGTCATGGCATCCCTCTCGTCGCGGGAGAATAGCGGCTCCGGTGCTGACCCCGGGTTACTCGTCGAAGAAATATTCCACGCCGTACCTCTTCCCGATCGCCACGATGTCCTCCGGATGCTCCCCCAACTCCGCGAACAGCCCCTCGATCCCGGCTGGCGCGAACCAGAAGATCATCTCCGCGTCGGCATTCGACGTGTTCTGGAAGCGGTGCTTCGTCCCCCGCGGGACATTGAGGAAGGTCCCCGCCCCCAGCGCGACTTCCTCCTTGCCTACCAGGAACGTGAGCTCGCCGGAGAGCAGGAAGAACGCCTCGTCTTCCCGAGTGTGGATGTGCGCAGGTGGACCGCCGCCCGCCGGAATGACGGCGTGCACCGTGTAATGACTCCCTGACGTCTCCGCCCCGGTTGCGAGCGTGGCGTAGATATCACCGCCCGCCGCGGTCGGTACCCCATCCCGCTCGTTTGGTCGGATCACCACAGGTGCCGTCATCAAGATCTCCTTCGCTTGCACTGCCGACTTGCAGCTACGTCGACCTGCAGCCGCGTCGGGTGACGGCTTGCCACCGCCTTACGGCCTACCGGCTGTAGAGGCCCATCAGCTCCGCCTGCGCGATCACGTGCCCCTCCATCGCCGCCAGGAGCTGCGCCTTCGTCGCTCCCGCCGCGAGATCGAGCATGGCGTCGAGTGCAAACACCTTGAAGAAATAGCGGTGCGTTCCCGACGGCGGACACGGTCCCCCGTAGATCGTGATCCCGAAGCTGTTCAGCCCCGCCGTGCCCAACACGCCCACGTCCTCCGGGATCTCGCTGAGAGGATCGATGTTGAACTCCACCCAGTGCACCCAAGTACCGCCGGGCGCGTCTGGGTCGTCCAAGATCAGCGCCAAGCTGACCGCCTCCACCGGTACCCCGCTCAGCGTCAGCGGAGGCGACACGTTTTCCGCGTCGCAGGTGTAGCGCCGGGGGATGATCTCACCCGCCGCGAACGCGGAGCTGGTCACCACGAGTACCGGCGCCGGCGCCGGCGCGGCACGGGCCGCGGGCTGACTCCATTCGGTTGCGTGCGACATCCGCAGCCACACACCGTCACCGAAGCCCAGCGTCTTCGCGCTGTTCAAGAACGAAGGCGCGCTCGGCGTGAACGAGAGAAAGGTCTGCGCCACCGCATCCCACGTGAAGAGGCTCTCCAAGTTGTCGGCGATCTCCGCCACCGCATCCTCCACCGGCATGGCGTCGGGGCCAGTCCACGTCGCGAGCGTGAACCCTGCGCTCAACGACACCGTTCGTGCAGCACCGAAAGCGGGTTGCCGCCAGGTCGATGCCTCGCTCACGTTGATCCAGACGCCGTCCCCCAGCGCCAGATCGCTCAGCGTGTTCAGAAAGGTCGGTCCGCTCGGATTGAAGGACCGGAACGACTGCCCCTCCCCGTCCCACGTGAACGCCGCCAAAAGTGCGTCCGCGATCGACGCCGTCGCTTCATCGATCGCCGTCGACCCTGTCCACCCCACCAAGTTCCAACCCGCCTCCAGCGTCACCTCCCGATCCGCCGCCTGCGCGTCTGCCGTCGGCTGCGACTCCCAGGGCAACGTTGCCGCGCCCACCACGAGCAGCGCGAGCGCCGCAACCACCATCCATCCGCGCTGAGCCAGAGTGTCCATGTCCGCCCCCTCGCACCGGAGCCCGAAGCGGCTTCTGGGTGACAGGGCCGGAGTCTAGCCACTTCGTAGCGTCGCGGTCGGCGTTGCTGGCGGCTAAAGGGGTGGCACCTATGATCCGACGGCGCGACCGCTCGGACGCCGCATGCCGAAGGAAGAGGAACGATGATGGAGTCGCTGGACGGCAAAATCGCGCTTGTCACGGGAGGTGGGACCGGGATTGGGCGGGCCGCGGCCATCGCTCTTGCCGATCGCGGCGCAACCGTCATCGTCGCCGGTAGACGACAAGAACCACTCGATGAGGTGGTCACGCTCATCGGCGACTCCGCCTCCGCCATCACCGCCGACCTTGCCGACCCCGACGACACGGAACGCCTCGCCCGCGAGGTCCTGGCCCAACATGGC
>JAPUIR010000162.1 GCA_027296805.1 Chloroflexota bacterium
CCCGTTGCTGAGCCGGGAACGATGCAGATGGATGATCTGGATCGCGGTGTTGTGTTCCCGCTCCTCGACCAGGCGCTGGATGATGCGGGAGGCGACGATGCCACGCCCTCGCAGCAGGACGGTGCCCCCGTTCGCGCGCAAGTCGCGATAGACGTGGTCGTGCTCCTCATAGGCATTGACCACGCGCTGTCGGTCGCCGGTCCGTTCGCGATGCTCGCCCAACTCCGGCAGGAGCTGAATCGCCGGATAGCCGACCGCGAGATGCACGTACCGCGCGCTGAAGACGAGATGGCGTCGGCGCTCATCATCGCTCTGGGAGATGACGGCGAGCAGGCGACCCTCGCGCGACTTGCGGATGGCGCGGATGCGCCCCATCACTAACATGCCGGACCAGCCGATACGGGCCTCCTCGCGGTCCAAGGAGGCGAACACGTCGCCGCCGCGAGGGGTCCAGGTCTCGCTCAACACGGGCTCGCCGAACACGCCGCGCAGGGGTCGTAAGGCTTGCCAGGGGTGCCCTTTGCGGAACTCGCCCCAGGCTTCCCGCAGCGCGTAGCCGGGGAAGCCCCAGACGTTGTCGGGGCAGCTCTCGGAGTGCGAGCGCAGCCGTTCGTGGTCGGGGATTTGGGAGTTGGCGCAGAGCCGCCGATAGCGAGCGATCGCGTGCTCCTCGTTGCCGACGACCGTGATGTCCTGCGCCTCGACCCCGCAGCAGCGGAGCATGTCTACCCAGGTGAAGCTGCCGACGCCGCCACCGAGCGCGAGAAACTTCACCCGACGGACCTCCACTCCCCGCTCTCGCAGCTCCTCCTCCGAGATCTCCGATTGCTCAAGCAGGTCGGGAGGGACGGTGCCGTCGGCAGGGGCGGCTCGGCCCGCAGGTGCCTCCGCAGGTTCTTCCAGCGCTTGTGTCTGATCGAGGAAGACAGTGGACGATTCGAACGAGGTCGCGACTTGCGTCGCGTCGAGCTCGCCCGCGCTGACACGCAGCGTGGTCGAACCGATCCTGATCTCGTCACCGGACTGAAGTTCGACCGCCTCAACGCGCTCGCCGTTGACGAAGACGCCGTTGCGGCTCCCGAGGTCCTCGAGTACGGCTGCCGCCTCATCGACCCGGATCCGGGCGTGACGGCGGGAGGCCTGCGGGTCGCTGAGGACGATGTCGCAGTCGGCCTGGCGGCCGACTACCAGCTCGCCCAACGTCAGTTCCCGGGACTCGGCCCCACCCGAATCGTCCCAGGACAGTTCGAAGCTACTCCCGGCCATGGTTCCTCCCCGGGATGGTGGCTCACAGAAACCCGCGCGGACCTATCATGAGGGAAACGACGCATCCGAGTAAAGACGAGCGGAATCCCGCGCTCAGCATCGCGCTGGCGTAGAAGCGGGCCAGGACTCATGCTCAATGCGGGTTGGACCCACGGGGCGGGCGACAGCTAAGAGATAATGGCTGATACACCTCAGCAAGAATATCCGGCGGTTATCTCGCATTACCGGCTCGAAGCAGAGATCGGCCGCGGCGGGATGGGCTCCGTCTTCCGGGCCACCGACCAGCGCGACGGCAGCGCCGTCGCCGTCAAGCTCCTGAATCGAGAGCTGCAGGACGACCCCATGTTCCGCGAGCGCTTCGAGCGCGAGGCGCATGTGGGCGCCTTGCTGCGCTCGCCGTACACCGTGCACCTGATCGACTACGGCAGCGCGGAGGGCCACCTCTACCTGGTCATGGACTTCGTGGAGGGGCAGTCGGTGCGGGAGGTGTTGCGTAGCGGCCCCTTGCCCGCATCGAGAGCCTTACGCATCGCGACCCAGGTGGCGCGGGCCCTGGAGGAAGCGGACGCGCGCGGAGTCGTCCATCGCGATATCAAACCCGACAACGTCATGCTGGGCCCGAACGACTCCGCTCGCGTGCTGGACTTCGGTATTGCGCGGCAAGCGGGGTCCTTGACCTTGACGGCCGCGGGCGGCTTTATCGGGTCGTTGCCCTACGCCTCGCCCGAGCACGCGACCGGCACAGTCGATCATCGCTCGGACCTCTATTCGCTGGGGGCGACGCTCTACCACATGCTGGCGGGCCGGCCGCCGTTCAGCGGCGACGCCTTGGAGGTGTTGGAGCATCATCGCCGCACACCGATGCCGGAGGGCCCCCTGGAGGGCGTGCCGGCAGCAGCCGTGACCGTCGTGGCACGCTGCTTGGAGAAGGATCCCGCACGTCGCTATCAGACCGCCACGGAGCTCTCCGTGGCGCTGTCGCATGCGGCACGCCTCGTCGATGACGAGCCGAGCCGCCCCCAGGGCGCCGTGGCGACCGAGGCGGCGGCCGCGCCGACCGCTGAAGAGACGCTGGGCGCCGAAGCTACCGTGGCGGCTGACACAGCGCCGGCGGCTGAGACGGCGTTGGCGACCGAAGCGGCGCGGGTCGACCTCGCTGCCACGGAGGCGCTGTCGGACGGCGGCCCGACGCTTCGCCTCAAGTCGAGCTCGCACGCGCGTCGACTGGGCCTGCGCACGGGCGCCATGCACTACACGCTGACCCTATCGAACCCCACGGCGACACCGTTCGAGCCGCACATCGCGGCCTCCGATCGCGACGCCATGTGCCGCTTCGAGATGCCGGAGTCGGTGATGGTGCCGGCGGGCGAGGAGAAGGAGCTGATCGTCACGGTTCTGCCGCGCCAGCGACGCTGGCGCGGTCCTCCAGTCAGACGGGAATTCACCGTCTCGGCGGACGGGGGCTCCGGGCCACCCCTGCGGGTGGACGCCGGCTTCGAAGAGCAACCGCCGCGCTGGCCGATCGCGGGCGGGGGCACGCTGGCGCTGGGGATCCTCGTGGCGGTGCTCGCGGTGGTGCTGGCCGGAGGCGGCGGGGACGACCCCGCCAGCGTGAGCGATCCATCGTCCGACGATGGGACGCCAGTGGCAGAGGGCACCGAACCCGGCGAGGAATCCTCCCAGGAGACCCCCGAGGTCGCGGATGATCAGGAACCGGCGCTGCCCGACGACCCCGAGCCCGACGAGCCCTCTACGAACGACCCCGAGGAGCCCGCCGTAGAGCCTCCAGAACCGGTCCCCGCAGAACCGGCTTCTCTCATCGCGTTCATATCGCGGCGGAGCGGCTCCGACAACCTCTATGTCATGGACGGGGATGGATCGAACTTGGTCCAACTGACAGACATGGCGGCCAATGCGCGCGGCCCCGACTGGTCGCCCGACGGGACGATCCTGGTATTCGCCGCGGACACCGGCGGAGACTTCAACATCTGGACGATCGGCGTCGATGGCAGCGATCTGACCCAGCTCACCACTCACGAGGCGTTCGATGGGCGGCCGATGTGGTCGCCCGACGGCTCCAAGATCGCATTCGTCTCCACGCGCGGCGGTCCGGGCGACGGGCCAGGGCCGCCGTCGCACGACATCTTCGTGATGAACAGCGACGGCACGGATCTTCGTCGCATCACCAGTCATCCCGCGGTGGACTTTCGGCCCACCTGGTCGGCGGACGGGCAACGGCTCGCCTTTTCGTCTACCCGTGACGGCGGGCTGAACGTCTACATCCTGCCGGCGTCCGGGGAGGTCGACGAAAGCGAGGCGCTGCGGCTCACCCAGGGCGATTCGCTGGATGGGGAGCCGGCCTGGTCCCCCGATGGCACCCAGATCGCGTTCGAATCGAACCGGGACGGGAACACGGAGATCTACGTGATGAACGCGGATGGCAGCGATCAGCGGCCGCTCACCACCCACCCCGCCGACGATCTCGAGCCGTCCTGGTCAGCGGACAGCCGTCAGATCATCTTCAGCTCCACACGCAGCGGCAACGGCGATCTCTACGCCGTGGATGTGGAGTCGGGGCGCTTGGAGCAGCTCACGTCACATCCCGCTTTCGACGGCGATCCGTCGTGGTTCGTGGGTCGCGAATCCACGGCGGCCGCCAGCAACTACACCGACGCCCTGCGCGCGATCCTGGAATCCGGCGCCGCGGAATTCGAGCCGCTCGCCTTGGCGATCCAGAACGCGCCAAGCTTCGAGGCTCAAGCCGAAGCGATCGAGGAACTCTGGCCGGATGTGATCGGGATTCAGTCCGCTACTTTACGAGAAGTGGAGGACCTCGTGCCTCCGAGCCAGTTCCGGGCGGACCACGCGCTATTCGTGGAGGGCTTCCGCAATGTCTTGTCCGCGGACCTGGCACTCATCACGGCAGCGACGACGCGCGATCCGCAGCAGGTCGCACAGGCGAATCAGTTGATCGCGGAGCTGGTCACGACCTTGGAAGCCGGACTCTCGCCCGAGTTCTTGGTTTTGGTGGACGCGTTCTTTAACTAGCCACCGTCTGACGGCTATGCGTGCTCCGTCAGACGGAACCGTGCGCCAGCATCGCATCGGCGACCTTGAGGAAGCCCGCCACGTTGGCGCCCTTCACGTAGTCCACGTAGTTGTCCTCTTCGCCGTACTCCGCGCAGCGGGAGTGAATCTGGGACATGATGGAGCGCAGGCGCTCGTCGACCTCTTCGCTGGTCCACTGCAGCCGGAGTGCGTTCTGGGATTGCTCCAGGCCGGACACCGCGACACCGCCGGCGTTGGCCGCCTTGCCCGGGCCATAAAGCACGCGCGCCTCGTGGAAACAGCTCACACCCTCTGGGGTGGTGGGCATGTTCGCGCCCTCGCTGATGACCTGGACACCGTTGGCGACCAGGGTCTTGGCGTCCGCGCCATCGACTTCGTTCTGCGTTGCGGAGGGGAAAGCGATGTCGCAGGGGACGCCCCAGGGCCGCTGGCCTTCATGGAAGTCCACGCCAAACTGTTCCGCATACTCGTGGATCCGGCCGTGGCGTCGGGTCTTCAGATCGATCAGCCAGGCGAGCTTCTCGGCATCGATGCCCGCGGGGTCGTGCACGAAGCCCGACGAGTCCGACATCGTGATGACCTTGGCGCCCATCTCCATCGCCTTCTCCACGGTGTACTGTGCGACGTTGCCCGAGCCCGAAACGACACAGGTCTTGCCGGCCAGGTCGTCGCCCCGGTGCTGGAGCATCTCGCTGGCGAAGTAGACGGAGCCGTAGCCAGTCGCCTCCGTGCGGATCAGGCTGCCCCCAAACGCGAGGCCCTTGCCGGTAAGGACACCAGAGAATTCGTTGCGGAGCCGCTTGTACTGGCCGAACAGGTAACCGATCTCTCTCGCACCGACACCGATATCGCCCGCGGGGACATCGACATCACGCCCGATGTGGCGCGCGAGCTCCGTCATGAAGGCCTGGCAGAAACGCATCACCTCGCGGTCGGACCTGCCCTTGGGGTCGAAGTCGGATCCGCCCTTGGCGCCGCCCAGCGGTAGCGACGTGAGGGAGTTCTTGAAGGTCTGCTCGAAGCCGAGGAACTTGAGCACGCTCAGCGTGACCGAGGGGTGGAAGCGGAGGCCGCCCTTATAGGGGCCAATGGCGTTGTTGAACTGCACCCGAACGCCGCGATTGATCTGAAGCTTGCCATCGTCGTCGTCCCAGACCACGCGGAAGGAGATCACGCGGTCGGGCTCGGTCATCCGTTCCAGGATGCGCGCCTCCTGGTAGTCGGGGTACTCATCCAGGATGGGAATGATCGACTGTGCGACTTCATGCACCGCCTGGTGGAACTCGGACTCGTGTGGATTGCGCGCGACCACACGCTCCATGAATTGCTCGATCTCAGCCATATGTTTATCCAGCATCGAAAACTCCTTCGAACCGCCCAGCCCGCCCTATCGCATGTCCCAGCCCACACCAGTGTCCATGCTGAGGAAGACAAGATCTCCGAGAGCGAGGTCCGTCGCTTCCTGGAGGAAGGCCGGGCTGCCGGGGAAGAACCCCCGCCAGCGACCGACAAGGTCGCGCCAGACCCAAATCGACTGTGCCCTCGCGAGCACGCCCGGACCCAGCTCATCGACGAGGCTCCCCCCCGCGCCCGTGTAGGAGACGAAGTTGGAGCCGCCCGTGAGCGCAATCGTGCGGCGCACCGGCAGGAGCAGGGCTTGCTGCATAACCGCGGTGGCGCTGCTGGCGGTCACGAAGAGGGGGTCGTACAAGCGATAGACCGGGTTCGCGATCTGAGGCACCGCCGGGAAGAACGCCTCGTAGCCGAAGCCGGTGAAGCGCCACAGCGCTTCGACGCCCTCCCCCCGCCCGACGCCCCCGGGGAACGCCTGGTCGGCGGGGAGGCGCGGCCCCGTGTAGACGATCGCGTTGAGCCCTTGCCGCAAGGCCTGATCGGGGGCTGGCATCTCGAGAATAATGATCAGGATGTCGAAGTCCACGGTCGTCATGAGGCTGCCGTCGGGCAAACGCGTGAACTCGGTTGGCGTCAGTCCGCCGGGGTCTTCGATCAGCCAGAGCAGGAACTGGATGTCGATGACGTCAAGCGGCGCCAGGATGATGTCCAGGGTGAGCGGGATCTTGACCCCATCGGCGTCGGTAATGGAGATGTCGCCTGCGAACGCGAGCGCGAGCGCTTGTGCGACGAGGTCGCGGTCCAATTGGCCAAGCCGTGGATCGAGGTCGGCGGTGTCGAGTTGCCGGAAACGGATTGTGAGCGGGCCGACCCCATCAGGCAAGTCGCGCAGGCGGAGCGTGATCGCGCCATCGCCACTAGTGACTTCAAGGAAGGCGATACCGGATTCGTCGACCTGGAGATCGGAGGCCGGGTCGAGCGTGGTATCGATCCCGTCGATCACCTGGGCGACGAGTGTGGTGCACTCCGTCGTGGCGTTCGTGTGGCTCGCGGCGGCGTACTGGGCGTTGCCAGAATACTCGGCTCGCCAGCAGTACGTGCCGGGACCCGCCAGGAGCGCGGTTGGAACAGATGACGCGCTTCCGTCGACCAGCGGGACTGGCCCGCCGACGAGCTTGCCCGCCGGGGCCACACATCCGCTGGGACCGACCTCAACCGGATAGCAGAGGAAGAATTGCACTGTGCCGGTCGGGATACCGACGTTCCCGCTCAGGATTGCGCGATCGGTGGCGTCGGTGACCGGGCCCGTGATCGTGCCGGCAGGCTGTGCCTCCGTGTCCATGCTGAAGGTCGTAGGCGGGGTCACGGGTTGAACGTTGAAGCACTCGAAAGCGTCGTCCGTGTGGACCGCGGGGGCGAATCGTGGGCCCCCCGAGTACTCAACGCGCCAGCAGTAGCGCCCCGCGATGCTGGGCGCGGGCACACCTTGCGACACGGCCACCCCGCTCGTGGTGAGGGGCACCGGCGGCCCGATCTGTTGCCCGAGCAGTTGCGGGCAGCCGAGGCCAGGCACAACCTCCGAGGGACCGCAGAGGAAGAACACAATGTCCCCCTCGCTAATGGGAACACCATCGATTTCACTAACCGTGGCCTGATCTTGGATCAGGGTGGCCGGCGGCACCGTGCCACCGGGGAAGCTGATCGTCGTGATGTTGGGCACGGGTAGCGTCTGGGCCGCGGTTCGCGCAGGGCCATCGCCGGCCAGCAAGGTAGCCCAAAGCACGAGGATCCCGAGACCGACGCCGGTCGCGGCCCCGAGAGCCAGGCGCCGAACGCCGTTTACTGATGGGTAGCCCACTGCGTCGCTCCCTAGTCCCGCACAGTCCCCCCGGCTACGAGTATCAGTCTCCCGTCTCATGGGGGCAACCGAGACAGGACCCAAGCAGTCGGGCGCGAGCCTATCCGCCTCGTGTAGCCTCCTCTTTCAACACCCCAAGAACGAGGAGTGATGCGTGCCCGAATCCGTCTACTTGCAAGCCACGCTCCACGTCCGCCAGGGCAAGATGGGGCTCTTCAACGCGACCTTGACAGAGATGACCCCGGCCCTCGAAGCCGAGGGCTGGACCTTGCTGGGGGCGTACGTCAATGCGATCGGGAGGCTCAACACCGTCGTCGACCTCTGGCAGGTCCCCGACGCCAACAGCGTGCAATCGACGCTGGCAGCGGTCGCCAACCACCCCGATATGCGCCGCTGGGCGACGGCGCTCGCGGAGGCCGTCGAGGAAGAGACGATCCAACTGATGGTGAAGACGCCGTACTCGCCCTAGTCAGACGGTGCGGCGCGGAGGTCAACGCCGAACGACTTCGCGGCCGCGATCTCTAGGGCGTTGAACCCCCGTCCTCCGCCGCTGCCCGCATCGATGATCGTCATGTAGTCGATCCCCGACCCCTCATCGGCGGTCGCCACCACACGGCAGGGGATCCCGACGTTCTCGCTCGTCCCCTCGATGTCTGCCGCCGGGTGGGTGCCGAGCACCAGCGACGCGAGCCGGCGAACCTCGGCGGCGCGCCAACCGCCCTGGTCATCGAAGCGACGTGAGAGATCCAGGTTGAGATAGGTCATGCAGAAGGCCCGCCAGGCCCCTGCGCTGGGCGTCGCGCAAAGCACCCACCCATCAAGGCCACGGAAAAGATGCGCGACCGCGGCGTCGTGATCGGCGAGAAAAGTTGCGCAGTCCAACCCAGCGCCATTGGGCGCCGAGATGTCGCTGCCGAGC
>JAPUIR010000163.1 GCA_027296805.1 Chloroflexota bacterium
ATCGTGCAGCGCTACCGCGAGGAGCGAGGACACGGCCTGGACAACCTGGCGGCGATCACGCGGGCGGGTGGGACCGCCAGCCGGGCGGTGCTCTTCTCGGGCGTGGCGGTGGCGATCGCGTTGGCGGGGATGTTCATCATCCCGTTCGATATCTTCCGGAGCCTGGCGATCGGGGCGATTCTGGTGGTCGTGGCCGCGGTGGCGGCGGCGCTGACGCTTCTGCCGGCGATCCTGAGCTTGCTGGGCGATCGGGTGAACGCGCTTCCCGTGCCGCTGCTGGGGCGGGGGCAACCTGGAGCCGGGGTGGGCACGATCTGGTCCGGTGTGATCCGAGTGGTCACGCGACGCCCGGTGCTCAGTGTGGGTCTGACGACGGCCGGTCTGGCGGCGGTGGCGGCGTTCTTCTTCACGATCAATTTGGGCGCGAACGGGATCGACACGTTTCCCGAGGACAATGACTTTCGACACGCGCTGACGGTGGTCAACGCGCAGTTCTCGGATGGTGTGAGCAGCGCGAACATCGTGATCGAGGCGGAGGCGGACAGTGCGGGGCTGGCGAGCGCGATCGCGGCGCTGGAAGCGTTGCTGGAGGCCGACCCGATCTTCGGTGAGCGCCTGGTGCGGCGCAGTGCGGAGGCTGGGCTGACGGTGATCGTGGCGACGCTGACCGTCGATCCGACGAGTGCGGAGGCGGAGGACGCGATCGGGCGGTTGCGGGGCAGCTATCTGCCACAGGCCTTCGCGTCGGTCGAGGCGCGGGTGCTGGTGGGTGGGGACGCGGCGGAGATCATCGATGCGGTGGATGTCGTCACGACCTACCTGCCGTTGGTCTTCGCCTTTGTGCTGGGGCTGAGCTTCCTGCTGTTGCTGGTGGTGTTCCGCTCCATCGTCGTTCCGATCAAGGCGGTACTCATGAATCTGCTCTCGGTGGGGGCGGCCTTCGGGCTGCTGGTGCTGGTTTTCCAGGAGGGGGTGGGGACAGGGCTGCTGGGGTTCCAGCGCACGCCCACGATCGAGTTTTGGATCCCGCTCTTTCTCTTCTCAATTCTGTTCGGGCTCTCGATGGACTATCACGTCTTCATGTTGAGCCGGATTAAGGAACGCTTCGACGAGACGCAAGACAACTCGGAGGCGGTCGCGTTCGGGCTCGGATCGACCGGTGCGATCATTACGGGGGCGGCGTTGATCATGGTGGCGGTGTTCGGCGGCTTCGCGGCGGGGGAGTTGGTCTTCTTCCAGCAGCTCGGCTTCGGGCTGGGGGTGGCGATCATTCTTGATGCGACGATCGTGCGGCTGGTCCTGGTGCCCGCGGCGATGGAGTTGCTGGGCGCGCGCAACTGGTACTTCCCCTCTTGGCTGGAGTGGCTGCCCCGGATTCAGATCGAGGGGCAACCTCTGCCACCGCCGAGCGTGCCGGACGCACCGGCGCCCAGCTCTTCAGGAGACTGAGCGCAAGAGAGGGCGCGCGTCTTCGCCCCTGCCGGATCGGCTAGGCTGCCGCCTTGGGGAAGGGGCTGACCATGCCGAACTATCTCATCCGCTTGGCAACGACCGCGGAGTACGTTGACGGTGTACTGCAGGAGGGCTTCGCGGTGCGCGAGGCCTACGTGAAGGAGCTGATCGAGGGGTTGGGTGGCTCCCTGCGCAGCATGTATTGGGCGCATGGTCCCGACGACGCTTTCGTGCTCGCCTGGGCGCCCGAGGTTGAGGTGATCAACGCGGCGTTGCTGGCGGCGAACCGCGCCGGCCAGGTCTCCACGTCGACCGTGGCGCTGTTCACGAGCGAGGAGATGGACGAGGCCGCGCGCAAGCTGCCGGAGTACCGACCACCCGGCGGCTAGCCCCCAGAGAGTTGGCGGTCAGGCGTCTCGGGGTTTATGCGACAGCGCCGCTCGTATGCAGGGCGTCCGCTTCGCTGTCGCTGAGGCCCAACTCGGCGAGGATTGTATCGCTGTCCTGCCCCGGGTGCGCCGGCGGCTTGGGGGTGTCGTTGGGGGTGCGGCTGAAGCGCGGGGCGGGCGCGGGCTGGACGATGCCGGCCACATCGACGAAGGCCTCGCGGTGCTTGGCGTGGGGATGGTCGGGGGCCTCCCACGGTTCGAGGACGGGCGCGAAGCAGACGTCGCTACCCTCCATGATCGACTCCCACTCGTCGCGGGTCTTCTGTTTGATCAGGCCGGCCACGCGCTCCTTCATGGCGGGCCAGTGGGAGCGGTCGTTCTGGGGGGGCAGCTCTTCTGCGTCCAGTCCGCAGAGCTGGACCAGCTCCGCGTAGAACTGGGGCTCGATAGAGCCCAAGGAGATGTAGCGGCCGTCGGCCGTTTCGTAAGCGTCGTAGTAGTGGGCGCCGGTGTCGAGCACGTTGGTGGCGTGCTCGCGCTGCCAGCTGCCGTTGGCGAGCCCGGCGTGAAGCGAGGTGATGAGGGTGCTGGCGCCGTCGACCATGGCCGCGTCGACGACCTGGCCCTGTCCCGACTCGCGTGTCTCCAGCAGCGCCGCGACCAGGCCCAGCGCCAGGAACATGCCGCCGCCGCCGAAGTCGCCCACGAGATTGAGGGGTGGCACGGGCGCTTGACCGGCGCGGCGAATGGGCGCGAGCGCCCCCGCCAGCGCGATGTAGTTAATGTCGTGCCCGGCCATCTGCGAGTAGGGCCCCTCTTGGCCCCAGCCGGTCATGCGGCCGTAGACCAGCTTGGGATTACGCTCCAGACAGACGTCCGGGCCCAGGCCGAGGCGCTCCATGACGCCGGGCCGGAAGCCCTCGAAGAGGGCCTCCGCGCCTTCGATCAGGCGCAGCGCGACATTGATGCCTGCGGGCTGTTTGAGGTCGATCGCGATCGATCGGCGCCCCCGGGCGAGCAGGTCGCTGGGTGGCCGGCTGGGTTCTTCCTGGGGCACGCGGCTGGCGCGGTCGACGCGGACGACGTCCGCGCCCATGTCGGCCAGCATCATGCCGCAGAACGGCCCCGGTCCGATGCCCGCGAATTCGATGATGCGAATGCCTTGCAAGGGACCCATGATGTCGCTCCTCATTTCCGCCCGTGCGCGGGCGGGCTCTGTGCACCGCTGGTGCGGGCTGGGTTAGTCGCCAGTGAGATGCGCGACGCGGGGCATGACGTCCTTCGCCAGCAGTTCCATCGATCGGCGCCAGGGCTCAGGGTCGTCGGCGTAGTCGAAGCAGAACAGCAGCAGGTGGCCGAAGCCGCCGACATCGCCGTAGACCTTTTCGATTTTGGCCGCGACGGTCTCGGGCGAGCCGACGAACCAGTTGTTGCGGGCGCAGTACTCCACGTCGACGTCGGCATCGGGGATGTCGGGCGAGGCCTTGAGAAACTCTTTGAACTCGAAGGCGTCGAAGAGGGGGAGCAGGTATTCGCTCATCATGCGGCCCATCATGCCGTTGACGGAGTGCTCCCAGGCCTCCTCGTCGGTCTCCGCCACAAAGACTTCGCGCACCATGCGCCAGTCGGCGCGCGTGACCTTTCGTCCCGCCTTGGCCGCGCCCGCTTCGTAGGAGTCCCAATGGCCTTTCACGTAACTGGGGTTGAGGTTGAGGCTCATGGGGATCCAGCCGCGCTCGCCGGCCATCTCTAGCGTGGGGGACGGTGAGGAGAGGCCGGCGACGCCGATCGGGGGGTGGGGCTGCTGAAGCGGCTTGAGGTGGTGGCGCAGGCCGGGCTCGCTGGGCTGCGGGATGGATGCTTTCCAGTACTTGCCCTCATGGACCCAGCCCGGCTCTTGCGTCCAGAGATTGATGATGCAGTCGATCGACTCTCGGGTCATTTCCCGGTTTTCGCCGTTCAGGCCGTCGACCTGGAACATCTCCCAGTCGCTGGGCAGGCCGGAGGCGGCGATGCCGAAGTTGAGCCGCCCGCCGGAGATGTGGTCCATCATGGCGACGCGGTTGGCCAGTTCGGCCGGGTGGTGATAGGGGAGGAGGAAGCCACCGGTCCCGATGCGGAGGTTTTCGGTGGCACGCAAGGCCTCGATCACGAGCAGGTCAGGGGCGGGGTGCGGCTCCCAGACGGAGGTGTGGTGCTCGCCGATCCAGGCCTCTTTGAAGCCCAGCTCGTCGGCCCAGATCATGGTCTGGAGATCGAATTCGTGCCCCTCAGCCAGGCCGCGTTCGGGCGGATGGCTGGGCATGGTGAACAGTCCGAGCTTCATGGAGTCCTCATGGCTTTCCGCCCGCTGGGGCTTTTCCGTGTCTGGATGCGCCCGGCTGGGGCGATGTAGGCCGCGCCGAGTCTAGCGCCCGCTGCGCTTCTGGCGGGCGCGCTTCGGAAGGGGGCGCCCAGCGCGGGTACTCCGCGGCGACGGCTACGCTGATGCCATGTCCGACGTGATCGCTATTGATGCGGACGTCTTCAAGGACCGGTTGGCCAGTCTCTGCTTGAGGCCACGACCGGGCCTGCCGCGCAAGCAGCGCGATCGTCACGTGCTGCTGCGCAGCATCCTGCACCTGCTCGATGCCGACGGCCTCTACAGCGAGGAGGAGATTAACGTGGCAATCCGGGACTGGCTGCATACGGTGGCACCACGTCTGCGCGTCGATCATGTCCAACTGCGACGCGCGTTGGTGGACCACGGCTATCTCTCGCGGACTTCGGACGGGGCGGCGTACATGCCGTGCCAGCCGGAGGGGATCCGCTTCGCGCCGGAGATTGCGGGGCTGCGACCGGCGGCGATCGTGGAAGCGGGACGGCGTCGGATGGCGCGGAAGCGCGCGCTGCATCTGCGCGCCGACGATGTCGCCGCGAAGCGCGGGGCGATGCCGGATCACGGGGGAGAGGGGCCGCCGGGGTCGGTGCAGTAGGCGTTCCAGCCCAGGCCGGGGGGGCAAGGCGACCCGCGCGATCAGGGGAAGAGGAGACGCTATTCCTCGATCTGGCTCCGCTTGAGTCCGCAGAGGTCGATCAGCTCTTCGTGTAGCTCGAACCAGACGGTGTGATAGCTGTCTTTGAGGGGCGAGGCGAGCATGGAAGCGTCGCCGCCGCGCAGGGCGACGAGGGCGTCGGTGAAGCGGGCCCGGTAGGGCGCGAGGCGCGGGCAGAGCGCGACGACGTCCTGCAGGATGGGTTCGAAGCCGGCGTGCAGTGACTCGACGCTGGCGACCAGTTCGCTCCACTGGTCGTCGCTGTGACCTTCCGCCGAGGTCCGCTGCCAGTCGCTGACGAGTTCCTTGAAGTGCGAGTTCAGTGCGTCGAAGCGCGTGTAGGCGTCCTTGATCGCGTCCGCGTCGATGCCGGCCCGCTCGGCGTCGATCTGCTCGGTCATCCACTCGCGTCCCTGGGGACTGAGCAGCACGCCGCGCTTGGTTTCCTTGAAGAGGGCTACGTTCTGCGCGAAGAGGACTTCGAGCGGCGCCAGCTCCGAGGTCATTGCTTCGGCGGCGCGTTCGGGGGTGCAGAGGCCCTTGAGCTGGACGGTGCGGACCAGTTCCAGCAGGGTGACGGCTGCTCGCGAGGCTTGCGTCGCAGACTCGGAATCTTGCGCGGTCTGTCCCGGCTCGACGCCCAACTCGGCGGCCCACTCGCGTAGGGTGCGGAGCTCCCAGAGGTCCGGGCTGCCCTCCTCGCGGCGGTCGCCTTCATAGATCGTGCCTGCGCCGCCGTCGACGGTGACCAGCTCCCCCAGGGCGATGAAGCGATCACCGATTCGGAGGCCGCCCGCTTCGACTACGGCACCGCTGAGGCTTGTCACGGCGGGGATGGCCCAACTGCGTGCAACGACGGCCGCGTGGCTGGCAACGCCTCCCCGCGTCGTCACGAGGCCGCACGCTTCCACCATGCCGTGGACGTCGGCGGGGGAGGTTTCGGGGCGGGCGAGGACGAAGGCGGTGCCCGCCGCGCCCAGCTCCGCGGCTCGGTCGGCATCGCAGCAGAGGACGCCGACGCCGACGCCGGGCGAGGCCGCGAGACCTTGGGCGAGGGGCGTGGCGGCAGGATCGACACGGCCCATGGCGCCCAGTTCGCGCAGGCAGTCTTGGTCGATGCGAGCGACCGCCTCGGCCTGGGTGAGCGGGAAGTCGGGATCCTGCGCCATCGCCACGGCGATACGCAGCGCGGCGAGGGGGCTGCGTCGCCCGACGCGGGTCTGCAGGATGTGGAGAACGCCGTCGCTGACGGTGAACTCGACGTCGCACATGTCGCGGTAATGCCGCTCAAGGCGGTCGAGGACTTGGAGGAGCTGGGTGTGGACGTCGGGAAGTTGCTCCTGCAGCGCGTCAAGGCCGTGTACGTCATGGCGACCGGCGACCACGTCTTCGCCCTGCGCGCGGGCGAGGTAGTCGCCGAAGGGCTGCGCGTCGCCGCCGGCGGGGTCGCGGGTGAAGACGACGCCCGTGCCGGAGCGGTCGCCCAGGTTGCCGAAGACCATCGCTTGGATGGTGACGGCGGTACCGAGGTCGTCGGGGATGTTTTCGCGCTGGCGGAAGACCTTGGCGCGATCGGAGTTCCAGGAGCGGAAGACGGCCTCGACCGCGCCGATGAGCTGGTCCAGCGGTTGGTCGGGGATGGGCGAGCCTTGGCCGGCGGCGAAGTCGGTGAGGCGTTGCGCGGCGGCGCTTTGTCCCTCGGCGCTGCCGTCCGACTGGGCGAGTTCGTCGATGGTGGCGATGTCGATCTCGAGGACGGTTTCGGCGTACATGCGAGAGAAGCGGAGCCAGGTATCGGCGGCGAAGCGCGGGTCGCCGCTCTCCTGGGCGAGGCGCTCGCGGA
>JAPUIR010000164.1 GCA_027296805.1 Chloroflexota bacterium
CGCCATCACCACCTCTTCCAACGAGGCGTTGCCGGCGCGTTCGCCTATCCCGTTGATGGTGCATTCCACCTGGCCCGCCCCCGCCCGTACAGCCGCGAGGCTGTTGGCGGTGCTCAGGCCCAGGTCGTTGTGGCAGTGCACCGAGAGGACGACCTTGTCCATGCCGGGCACGTTCTCCAGGATGCCGCGAATGAACTCCTCGAACTCCTGGGGGATCGCGTAGCCCACGGTGTCTGGGACGTTGATCGTGGTTGCGCCCGCCTCGATGCACTCCGCCAGCATGCGATAGACGAAGTCGACGTCGGAGCGGGTGGCGTCCATGGGCGAGAACTCCACGTCCTCCACGTAGCCCTTGGCCCGCGCCACCATCTCGCGCGCCTGCTCCAGCACCTGCTCACGGTCCTTGTGCAGCTGGTGCGCCATGTGGATATCGGAGGAGGAGAGGAAGACGTGCAGGCGCGGCTCCTCGGCCCCGCGAACGGCCTCCCAGCCCTGGTCGACGTCGTTCGGGACGGCGCGACAGAGCGTCGTGATCTGGGTGCCGCGCACCTCTCGGGCGATTTGCGCCACGGAGTCGAAGTCGGCCGGGGAGGCGGCGGCGAAGCCAGCCTCGATGCAGTCCACGTTCATACGCTCGAGGATCTTGGCAATCCGCAGCTTCTCGTCGGCGCTGAAAGAGACGCCGGCGGCCTGTTCACCGTCGCGCAGGGTTGTATCGAAGATCTTGACTCGGTCAGCCATCGGTTCGAGTGCTTTCCATGGGATATTGAAGCGGGCGGCGCGACAAACGGTCTGGATGACGAGCGCGACCCACAGGCTGGCTACTGTAAGCGGTTACGCCAGCCGCGCAAGCACACCGCGGGCTGAGGCGGCCCGCGGGGAAAGTCCCTTGCTTGCGATCACGACGATCATGAATCGTCTCCCTACTCGGTGCGCCGAGTCCACACATTATGCCAGCGCGCATCGGCGCTGCCTAGGGTCGGGCCCGCACGCTCTGTTGCCTGACAGTGAAGCCTGCCTTCTTGAGGCCTCCGGATCCCGCGAAGCGGCCTCACTCCACGAAAATGTCCACCGACGGACGCACCTCCGCGCAGGCCGCCAGCGCCGCGTGGATGGGATGGTCGCGGAACCGGCTCATGGCAGGCTCCTCTGGCATCTGGTCGTGGTCGATCGATGGGAACGCCTCCTGCCGCAGGAGATATCCAAAGCGCGGCGCCCATTTGCGCGCTCCCAGCCGGGCCGTCGTGGAGCAGTTGTCGACCATGAAGGCCACGCCACGCGCGTGCATATACGGATTGAGCGAGTCCACCGCCTCGATCACGGACTCGTTCGCGATCTCGGAGTAGGGGTGCCCGTTCTCCATCAGCACGTCGATCTGCGCCATCATCGTCGCCACATAGACCCCGGCCGTGAACGGGTCCAGCGGGATCGCGTCTTCGTCCCGGGTCGCGCGCACCGCCTCACCCTTCTCCCACATCTCCGTCCGATCGATCGTCCCCATCACGCCCCGCTTGAGGCGTTCCCCCGCCAGGTTCACGCTGCGGATCTCATTGCCGCTCGAGACCTCGTCGTAAATCTCCTCCAACAACGTGCGCGAGGTGGGATACGACGCGTTGTAGGAGCGCTCGAAGATCTGCCGCTCGTCGGCGTCCAGCGCCTCATAAACTCGCAGCAGACCCTGCTTCGAGATCGTGCGGGAGATGGGGCCCGTGATCGCCTCCGACGAATGCCGGAACGCCTCGTCGTGCGCCATCCCTTCCTCGATGAAGCGCCGATAGAGCGCCTCCACGATCCCGTGCACGGCGCCCAGCAGCACGCCGCGCTCGCCGAAAATGTCGGACTTGAACTCCGACTCCAAGGTGGTCTGGAAGGTGTAGGGCGAACCCAGCGCCACCGACCAGCCCAGCGCCTGATCCGTCGCCTTGCCGTCGATGTCCTGTTCCACCGCGAACGAGGAATTGATCCCCGCGCCATTCACATCGACCCCCTGCAGATAGAGCCGCCGCACCGAGGGACCCATCCCCTTGGGGCAGACCCCCACCACGTTGATGCCCGCCGGGAACGACGCGCCCACGTTGCTTAGGTGCCCCACCAAAAAGCCGTGCGACAGGCCCAGCGTGGCGCCCTCGGAGAGCGCGTCGAAGATCTGCGTGTGCAGCTCGGCTTGGGCGGCGTCCGAGATCAGCAGCAGCACGAGCTGCGATTCGCGAATCACATCGAACATTTCGCCCAGGGTGCCGTCGGCCTCGCTGAAGCCCTCCGCCTCGGCCGCCGCCATCGACGACGACCCGGCACGCAACCCCACGGTGACGCGGATCTCGCTGCCTGCAAGCGAATCGCGCAGATTCATCGCCTGGGCGGGCCCTTGCGAGCCCCAGCCAATCACGCCGATCTGGGAGATCCCCTCGAAGGCCTGGGGCAGCAGCGGAAACAGATGCCGCCCCCCGCGCACGATCTGCTCCTTCACTCCCCCACCCAGATCCAGCGTTTCCACCGCAAACACGTTCGACTGAAAGCTGAGTTCAAGTGGCATGGCATCCTCCGCGCGAGACTCGTCCCAGGCTACGCGCGGGCAGGCTTGCCCGCTACAACAGGCGGCCAGACATCGGTGTGCGAGCAGACGGCGCGCCAAGTGACGGCGCGATAGGGCGCGACAAGATCCCTCGGATCGATCGGGCTCGCGGGGAAGCGGCTAGTCGCTGGTGAAGGGGAGCTCGCCCTCTGGGCGGCGGCCCATCTGCGCCCGCAGCGCCTCGGCCTCATGCTCCGACGCGGAGATCGGCGGCGGCTTACTCGTGGCCGAATCGCGCAACATCGCGACGCGACCCGTCCGCACCAGCTCCAGGATGCCCAGCGGTTGCAGCATGCGCTCCATCGCGTCGACCTTCTCCTCGTCGCCTAGCACCTGCACGATGAGGCTGTCCTCCGCCACGTCCACGACATCGGCCCGGAACACTTCGACCAGCTCCAGCACCTTGGAGCGAGCCTCGCCCTCCGCCCGCACCTTGATCAGCGCCAGCTCCCGGTCGATCAGCGGCCGGTCGGTGATGTCCTCCACCGAGACCACGTCGATCAGCTTGAAGAGCTGCTTCTCCACCTGGCCCACGTGGTGCTGGTCACCCTGCACGACGATCGTCATGCGGCTGATCCCCGGCTCGTCGGAATGCCCGACGGTCAAACTCTCGATGTTGAATCCGCGGCGACGGAACAGCGAGGCGACCCGGGCCAAGACCCCGGGTCGATCCTCCACATGCGCCACGATGGTGTTTCGACTTGCCATTTGTTTCGCCCAATCGCGTTCTTCGCGGCCTGAGGCCCTACAGCTCCGCCGCCGACTTGACGGTCTCCGACAGCGCAGCGCCTGCCGGCACCATGGGCCAGACGTTCTCTTCGTCTACCGTCCGGAAATCGATCAACGCGGGGCCATCGACCGCTATCGCATCACGAATCGCTTGTTGCGCCTCCTGCCTCGTCGTGGCGCGGAAGCCGGGGATGCCGTACGCGTCGGCCAGCTTGAGGAAGTCCGGCTGCCCGATTTCGACATCCTGGTAGTTGTTCTCGTAGAACAGCTCCTGC
>JAPUIR010000165.1 GCA_027296805.1 Chloroflexota bacterium
GCCGTCCTCATCGGCTCCGATGTCCTCTTGGAGACGCTCGATGGCGTCCGCCGTCGCCGAGGTGAAGTCCTCGTTGATCGTCATATTGCGATTCGGGTCGTACCCGAGGTCGACGAGCGCCTGCTCGAGTTGCTCGACGTCAGGGCCATCGCTCATCCGGGTGTTGAAGGCCCGATAGGCCGGTAGCGTTCCTCGGAGGACGACGACGGGATCGGTGTTGACCTCGTACAGCACATCACCGGCATCGACCACCGTCCCTTCGGCGACGATCGCGGTCACCGTGCCTGTGAGGAGCCCGGGAATCGTCATGACCCCGTCATCGGATGAACGGAAGGTCATGGGATCGGCCGCACCGTAGCCGAGCGTCCCTGAGAGCTCCTCGGTGACGACGAGGTCGGTTCGCTGCACCGTTGCCGTGCTGAGGGTGAGTTCAGGCGCGGAGTCGTCGCCCGTTCCGTTGCTAACCAGGACGGCGATGGCGATACCGCCCAGCACCAATACGGCGACGGTGATGCCGATCCACAACCATTTCCTACCGGAGGTCTCACCAACCGATGTGGTCTCGATCGCTGCGCCTTCCTCGGAGGGCTCCATCGTCTCCGGTGCGACCTCGAGTTCTTCTTGCACGTCGTCTGGCTCCATTCTGGTCGTATCCATCAGCCGTTCCCTCCGCCGCCGCCGCCGCGGGGACCGAAGCCCCCGCCGAAGCCGCCCCCGGGCTGAGTCGGCGTCTGGGTGGTGGTTGCGGGCGCCGCTGTGGTCGCCGTGAAGCCACCGGTCAGGACAACGTCGCCCTCGGACAGGCCACTGAGGATGATCGTCTGCCCGTCCTGTGATGCGCCGGGCGTGACGCTGACCCGCTCGTCCTCACCGGACTCTGAGGGCACCAGCACGAACTGCGCGCCGTCTTCCGTACGCACGGCGGTTGATGGGATGAGCAAGACGTCGCCGGTCACGTTGAGCAGCAGCGTGACAGAGGCGGTCATGCCGACGACCGGTGACGGCCGGTCCGCCAGCGGCGCTTGGACGCCATCCGCTCCCCCGCCGCCGGGCGCGCGCCCGGCGCCTCCGGCGGCGATGCGATCGCGGATCGTTTGCTCGACGCCTTCCGGGAGCTCTACGCCGTCCGGCAGCGGCCCGCCGGCCTCGATCGCCGCGGCGACATCCTGAATCGTGACGCCGTCGGGCAGCTCGAGGCCGCCAAAGCCACCGGCGCCACGACCGCCGCCTCCATCGCCGCCGGGGGCGCCGAATCCGCCGGCGCCGCCGGCGGGCGGGAGCCCAGCGAAGAGCGCGCCGTCGCCGGCGTTCTGGACGAGCGCAGCGATCTGCGGCCCGAGCACCGCGAGTTCGGCCGTCGGGACAAGCTCGGCGACCGCGGGGTAGGTCACGACGCCCTGGGCGACGTCGGGCACGCTGGAGATGCTGACGACGCGGATCACGAATTGGGCATCGTCGAGCGCGTCGAACTGTGCCAGCCCGAGCTGGCCGGCTTCGATCGACTGGAAATCGGTCTCGGAGACGGTCAACGCGATCTCGACGGCGTCGGGATCCGCGACGACGAAGCCGACCTGCCCGGCGGCCACCGTGTCGCCCGTCGCGACGTTGATCGCGCCGACGATGCCGGCTCGCGGAGCGACAAGGACGAGGCCGTCCACGCGCTCGATCACTGCCGCCAGGCTGAGCTCGGCGAGGCGCACCTCGTATTGCTGCAGGGTCGTGGCGAGGTCGTCGCCGTTGAGGCTCTGATCGAGCCGGGCCTCGGCGGCGGTGAGGCTGGCGCGCGCGCTGGCGAGCGAGAGGTCGGCTTCGGCGATGGAATCGGCGTTTGGACCGGAGCGGGTCCAGAGCTCACTCAGTTCCACGGCGTCCAGGTTGAGCTGTGCGGCGGTCAAGTTCTGGCCTGCCTGTTCGATGGCGAGGGCGCTGGGGTCGGCCAGCGTCGCTTGTCGGTCGACGGCGGCGGCCAATGCGGCCGCCCCTGCCGTCACGCCCAGCTCCGCCTCGCGAAGCTGAGCGGCGGAGACGGGCTCATCCAGGCCGGCCCGTTCGGCGCGGGCCGCGTTCAATGAGGCCTCGGAAGCGGCGAAGGTTGCTTCCGCTTGGCTGAGATCGGCGGCGGTCGGCTGCAGCAGGGATTCGCGTGCGGCGAGCGTCGAGGCGAGGCTGGCTTGAGCCACGCCCAGGGAGTCGAGAGCACCTGCGGCGCCATCCAGGGCCGACAGATAGGAGGCGTTGGACTGAATCAGCGTGGTGGTGCGGCTGACGACGGTGCTGCTCTGGTTGTTCGGTCGCGCGATCGAGTCGGTCAACGCCGCGATGTCGCCGGAACTGAGCGGCACGTCGCTTCCCGCGCAGACCGTGACCAGGCTGGAGACATCGCAGTAGGCGTCCTGCGCGCCCAAGAGGTTCGCCCAGGCTGTGTCCACGTTGGCCTCCGCCGCGCGCAGTCCGGCTTCGGCGCTGGCGAACGACGACTCGGCCTGCGCAACGCTCGCGTCCGACGCGGTGAGCTCCTGCGCGGTCGGACCGTCGACCAGACGGCGCAGGGCGTCTTCGGCCTGGCTGAACTGCGCTTGGGCGGAGAAGACGGCCTGGTCAGCGCGGGCGAAGTCCTCTGGGTCGGGAGGGGTGAGCAGCGTTTCGAGGCTGCGCTCAGCGGCGCTGAGCTGGACTTCCGCGTTGGCGACCGCCTGCGCGGCGGATTCCAAGTCGGCCGTCGAAGGGTTGAGCAAGCTCTCCAACGCGGCTTGGGCCGACGCGAATTGTGCCCGCGCGTTTGCAGTCTGTTGCTCGGCGGCGGCGATCGTCGAGGCGGCCGGGCCAGCGACGGCCGTTGCCAGGCTCCCCTCCGCGCTATCGAATTGGACCTGGGCGGAGGCAAGCGAGCCCTCGGAGTTCGCGACCGCCTCCGCGGAAGGCGTTTGGAGATCCTCCAGCCGGAGTTGGGCGACCGCGAGTTGGATCTGTGCCGTCTCCAGATCGCGCAGGGCGTCGGAATTGGAAAGTGTGGCCAGGAGCTGTCCCGCCTCGACGGTCTGGCCGGTGCTGACGGCGATGGAGGCGACTTCTCCGGCAGACGTGAAGGGCACATCGCCGGAGCTGGCCGCGGCGACCGTTCCGCTGGTGTCGAGCGTGCTGACGAGTTGGCCCCGTGTCACCACGGCGGTCTGGGGTGGGAGCGTGCTGCCAGAATCGCCGTCGAAGAAGGCGAAGTAGACGAGTAGCACGCCGACGGCGATCAGCGTCGCAGCCGCTGCCCAGCGCAGCCGGCGGCCCGAGCCGGCGCTGCGTTCGTTGAGTAGCGCGCCAAGGTCTTTGTCGATCGACATCCGACGCCCTCCGCATCTGTGTGCCTTCGAGCGTATGGAGAGCGATCTAAGGGCCGCGTAAGACGGCGCGCGATCTGACGGAGTTCTTACGCGGGATGTCGGATCGATTACGGAAGAGGGGAGGGGCTGGGCCGATGGGTCTTGCACGTGCGAGTCACGGATCGGTCGCTGTGGGGCCATACAGGAACCTTATGCCGCTGTCCCTACGGTTCGATTGGCGGAGGGCAGTGGGGCTTCAGCGCGGTGAAGTTCCGCGGAGAGAGTCTTCGGAAAGGGATCCCTGTGCGTTCCGCAATCCTTGCTCTGCTCGCGCTGCTCGTTGCCGTTCTCACCGTCTCGTGTGGTGGTTCAGACGACGGGAAAAGCTCCACGGACGAGCCGGAGGCGGTGGTCGCCGCCGAGGGGCAACGCGACAGCGGGGAACAAGCGGAAGAGCCAACGAGTACTGGCAGTGAGCCAGCGAACGCCAGCGATACGGCCGAGGACGAGCCAGCACCGGACGAGCCCGACGGCGCCGCGACGGGCGGGCCCTCGGCGGCCACCCGGGCGGCTTTCCTCGACTGCCTGGCCGAGGAGGGGATCGAACTCGGCGGCGCCACCGACGGGCAAGCCCCCGTCGACGAGGCAACTGCCACGGCGCGCGAACGCTGTGCGGAAGAGGTGGGGCTCGATCCGGATCTGGCGGGCCAGCGGGGTGGCGCTGGGGGCTTCGCGGGAGGCGGGGGATTTGGTGAGGGTGGCTTCGGCGAAGGTGGCTTTGGGGCTCGAATCCTGACCTGTCTCGGCGAACAAGGCCTGTCGATCGATGGAATTGGGAGCCTGGCCGATCTCGGGCTCGGCCAGGGGCGGCAGGGTGGTCTCGATGCTGACGCTGCGCAGGGGTTGGACCCGGCCGATGCGATTCGCGCCGTGGCGGAGCTGTTGGAGATCGATCCCGATGACCCCGCCGTCGTGGCCGCGTTCGAGGCCTGTTTCCTTGACGCCGGCGGCCCCGGCAGACTTGGCGGTGCGCCGATCTCGGGCGATGAGAGCCTGATCGAAGCGATCGCCTCGTGTTTGCAAGCGCAGGGGATTGCGGCGGAGCTGGACGCAAGCGCCGACGCTGACGGGCAGTTCAGTGGCTTGATCGCCCTGGCGGAGCAGCTCAGCTTGGACCTCACCGATCCCGTGACCCTGCCCGCGCTGCAAGCTTGTTTGCTCGACCCGAGCGCCGGCGAGGCGGCCGACGGGGACGCCGGCTGACCGTGTCCTAGTGCGCCTGGCTCTTGCTCGGGCTGGGGATGCCGTCCCAAGTGACGGGCGCCGATTGCGGTTCCGTGCCGGAACTCGGCCGCGGTTTGGGACCGGCTGCCTGCGAATGAGCGGGGAGATGGACATCGACGATGAGGCCGCCGCCGGGGCGAGGCTGCGCTGAGACATGGCCGCCGTGGGCGTGCGCGATGGAACGGACGATGGCCAGGCCGAGTCCGACACCGCCCGTTGCATGGCTGCGCGACCGGTCGAGCCGAGCAAACCGATCGAAGAGGCCAGCGACGCGGTCGGCGGGGATGATTGTCCCGGTGTTCTCGACGCGGAGAGCGACGCCGTCAGCGGTCGGCTTCGTCCTGACGTCGATGGTGCCGTCTGGGACGTTGTGATTGCATGCGTTGGCGATCAGGTTGTCGACGAGACGGGAGAGAAGATGCGTGTCGCCGCGCAGTGGCGCCGATTCCAGATTCGTCGCGACGCGGAGTCGCATCCGTTCGATCTCTGGTCGACGATCCTCGAGCGCCGCGCGGGCCTGGTCTCGGAGATCCGTTCGCTCGTACGCGCCGATACCGGCTTCCGCCTGCGCCAGGATCAACAGCCGGGCGATCACGTTCTCCGCGCGTTGCAACGCGGTTCGAACGACGCGATGTGTCTCCGCGAGTTCATCCTTGGTGGGCGCGGGTTGGGACAGGGTCACCTCGAGTTCGGTCCCGATAATCGTCAGTGGCGTGCGGAGCTCGTGGGACGCATTGGCCGCGAATTCGCGTTGGGCAGCGAAAGCGTGCTCGAGCCGCTCCAGCATCGAGTCGAACTGGTCGCCCAACTCGCGTAGTTCGTCATGCGGCCCAGCGAGCGCGACGCGCTCATGCAGATTGTCGTTGCTGATCCGTCGCGCCGCCCGCGTTACCTGACGGATCGGCCGAAGCTGGCGCCCGGCCAGGAACCACCCGACCACGATCGAGATCATGCCGATGGAGGCGAGCGCGACCCCGGAGCGCAACAGGATGTCGTTGAGCAGGTCGCTCTCGACCTCAGCGCCAGCCTGGTCGATCAACTCGCCGAAACCCAACTGGTCGGCCCCGCCCCCGGGCCGCAGGCCACGCTCGGGGCGAAACGAGTCCGGGTCGACGCCGAGATTCTCCGCCACCTGTTGGCGGAGCCGTTCACGGTCGCCGGGCAGAGCGGCGTCGACAAGGGCGTAGTTGACGACCAGCAGGACGGCGCCGAGGGCAAGAAAGACGCCGCCGTACCAGAGGGTGAGCCGGAGGCGGATTGAGCGCTGCGGCAGAGCGGGGCCGCGAATCGCCCGATGGCGGCGAGTCACAGCCGGTATCCAACGCCGATCACCGTGTCGATCACGGCGGGCTGACCGAGGGATCGGCGCAGGGTCATCATGGACACGCGTACGACATTGGTGAACGGGTCAGCGTTCTCGTCCCAGGCCTTCTCCAGAAGCTCTTCGGAACTGACGACCCGTCCTTCTGCTTCGAGCAGCACCTGCAAGACGGCGAACTCTTTTGGCGTCAGGTCCACAGCAGCCCCGTCCCGGGTGACCGAGCGCCGCGCGGGATCGAGCTCGATTCCCGAACGCCGGAGGACTGGCGGTACCCGTGCCGGTGAGCGCCGCCCCAGGGCGCGTAAGCGCGCCACGAGCTCAACGAACTCGAATGGCTTCGCGAGGTAGTCGTCCGCGCCAAGCTCAAGGCCCGCGACCCGGTCGTTGACGGCGCCCGATGCGGTCAGCATCAGGATGCGGGCGTCGCAGCCGGAGTCGATGAGGGCGCGACAGACATCGTCGCCATGCAGACGTGGTAGGTCGCGGTCGAGAACGACGGCGTCGTAGTCGTGGACGAGCCCTTTGTCGAGGGCAGCATCACCGTCGTTGGCGATGTCGACCGCCATTCCCTCGCGGCGCAGGCCGCGCGCGATCGCACGCGCGAGATCGGGCTCATCTTCGACGACTAGGACGCGCATACTTGCCCCCGTGACCGAGGCTACGCACCGTTTGGTAAGAATCCGGTAAGAGCGCGTAAGAAGTTCGGAAAATCTGAGCTCGCCGTCTCCTCTGGGTTCCCATTTGCCATGATCGGGAAACCATGCGACGCCGACCCCGCGCCTCGACGAGCGCAGCGACCGCGGCGCGCCAAAGAGCCGTTGGAGCTTGCGATCTTCGCTGGTCACCCAACAGTCAGCACGATCGACGCATCGTGTCTCCCGGCGCGCGGCTACAAGAGCTGAGCGCCACGCCGCCCGCTCACGCGTTCGCACACCCGATAGACTCCGCCCCATGGACGCGCCGCCGATCCAGTACGCCCCCACCCAGGAGGGCGGGCGGAACCTTTTCCAGGGGCTGTTCGACCACTACCCCAGCGCCAGCCGGAAAGCCATCTTCTCGGATTAGACCCGCAGCCCGAAGGCGAAGGAGGATCGCGAGGGAGATCGCCCATGGTCACCAGCCGCCCCGCCACCCTCGACGACGAACCCCGCGTCCTCGCCTTGCTCCAGCAACTCTTGGAAGACGAGACGCCCGATCCTCTGCGCTGGAGCGCGGGCTACCGACTCATCGTTGCGGGTGATCGCGGCACGGCTCTTGTCGCGGAGGACACGGACCGTGTGCTGGGCTGCATCACCGTCAGCTACAACCTGGCCGTTCGCTACGGCGGCGAGTATGCCCAGATTGAGGAGCTCATTGTGGACCAGGCGGCCCGAGGCAAGAACGTCGGCGCGGCGCTGGTCAACGCCGCGATCGATGCTGCCCGCGCTCGCGGCTGCCAAGAGATCGGCCTCTACTCCCGCGAGACCACTCGCGCCTTCTACGAGAAGCTCGGCTTCCGCTACGCCGGCCCCGAGCTGCGCCTTCCCCTCAAGGAGTAGGCGGCGGAGAACCCGCACAACCCGATAGACTCCGCCCCATGGACGCACCGCCTATCCAATACGACCGCATCAAGGCCGACGTACGGATCGCCTTCGACCACGCCGGGACGGGACCCTTGGTGGTATTTCTGCACGGAATCGGCGGCAACCGCACCAACTGGACCGAACAGCTCCAGGCCATTGCAGACACCTTCCACGCTGTGGCCTGGGACGCGCGGGGCTACGGGGAGAGCGACGACTACGAGGGCCCACTCTCGTTCGTGGACTTCAGCGGCGACTTGGTGAGACTGCTCGACCACTTCGGAGTCGCCTGGGCGCACCTGGTTGGGCTCTCGATGGGCGGGCGGATCGCCCTCGACTTTTACGAGCGCCATCCCGATCGGGTAGCGAGTCTGGTGCTTTGCGATACCTTTCCGGGCTTCGACGGGAAGTCGTTCCCCCGCGCTGAACGCGAGAAGTTCGTGCGCTCGCGCCGTGATCCGCTGCTGGCCGGCCGGACGCCCCGCGAGATGGCACCTCCCGTCGCGAAGAGCTTGGTGAGCCCCAGCGCGGGCCCGGAAGTGGTTGCACGATTGGTCGAGAGCATGGCCGCGCTCCACACGGATTCCTACATCAAGGCGATCGAAGCCACGACCCACTACGAGCAGGTCGCCGACCTCGCGCAGATCGCGGTCCCTGTCCAGTT
>JAPUIR010000166.1 GCA_027296805.1 Chloroflexota bacterium
TCTTCCCGCAGGGCAAGAAGAGAGCCCGCGCGTATGTGCTGCTCCAGCAGGAGGAGTCGACTCTGCTCAAGGGCGAGGGTGGCCTGGAGCGCTTTATTGGCATCAGCGTGGAGGCAGGGGTGGCGCCCAGCGTGTTTGCGAGCTGTCGCGCCCTGGGACCGCTGGTCTCGTTCGTGGCTGACGACTCCTGGATCGAGATGCCGTATGAGGCTGGTGTCGTCCTGATCGGCGACGCCGCCGGCGTCAGCGATCCGACCTGGGGGATGGGTCTCTCCCTCACGTTCCGCGACGCTCGGATCCTGCGGGATTGCCTCGATGAATCGGACGACTGGGATACCGCCGCCCGGGACTACGCAGCCGCGCATGATGATTACTTCCAGACCGTCATCACCGCGGAGAGCTGGCAGGCGGATGTTCTCCTGGCGCGCGGCCCCGACGCCGACGCCCTACGGGCGCGTGTTCTCCCCCAATGGGCTCAGGACCCCACACGCCGGCTCAATCTGTCCGGCCTCGGGCCGCGGCTTGATGTGTCGGAGGAGGCCCGTCGTCGCTTCTTCTGCGAGGACGTTGCTGGGGCGTAATCGAAGGCACGTGCCCCGCGCTCCAGCGAAGGGCGCTCTCCTACAATGGCTACATGACGACAGAGACGCCTCCGCGTCGCCATGATCTTGCCCGCCCGGTGCTTGAGGACCTGCGGGAGGAACTTGAGCGCTACCTGGATTCCAGTGCGATCGAGGCGATCGAGCGCGCGTACCGTTTCGCCGCCAAGGCGCACATCGACCATCGTCGGGTATCCGGCGCTCCCTACATCGAGCACCCGCTGGCCGCCGCGATTAGCTGCGCCCGCCTGCAGCTTGAGGTGCCGGTGATCCAGGCCGCCCTGCTGCACGACGTCGTGGAGGACTGCGGCATCGAGCATGACGAGATCGCGACGACGTTCGATGAAGAGGTCGCCATCCTCGTCGATGGTGTGACCAAACTCAGCACGCTCGCGATGCCGCCCACTCCGGGATCGAGCGGCGAGGAGGAGGTGCAGGCGGAGAATCTGCGCAAGATGTTCATTGCGATGGGCGAGGACGTGCGCGTCGTAATCGTCAAGCTCGCCGATCGTTTGCACAACATGCGCACGCTGGACCCGTTGCCTGAGCCGAAGCGCACACGCATCGCGCGCGAGACGATGGAGATCTACGCGCCGCTCGCGGCACGCCTTGGCATCTGGCAGTTCAAATGGGAGCTGGAGGATCTGGCGTTCCGCTGGATCGACTCCGAGGAATATCACCGGATCGCCGGGCTGGTCGCCGCGCGCCGGGCGACGCGGGAACGGTATCTGGTCCGCTTGCGGCGCCAGCTCGAGGACGCTCTCTCGGGCGCCGGGATCAGCGCCGAGGTCAGCGGGCGAGTCAAGCACATCTATTCCATCCACGAGAAGATGCGCAAGTACGCCGACGACGGGAAATCGTTCGACGAGATCTACGATCTCCTGGCCCTGCGCGTCCTGGTGGAGCAGCGCGAGGATTGCTACAACGCGCTCGGCGTCGTGCACAGCCTCTGGCGCCCGATCCCGGGAGAGTTCGACGACTACATCGCCAATCCCAAGCCCTCCGGCTACCGCTCGCTGCACACGACGAGCTACTGGTCCGCCACCCGCCCGGTGGAGGTCCAGATCCGCACGAGCGACATGGACGCCGAGGCGGAGTTTGGCGTCGCGGCGCACTGGCGCTACAAGGATGGCAAGGCGCTGGCTCAGAAGGACCAGGAGCGGGAACGGCTTTCCTGGCTGAAGCAGTTGCTGGACTGGCAAGGCGACCTTCCGGGCGCGCGCGAATTCGTCGAAACGCTCAAGTCGGACGTGTTCAAGGACCAAGTCTTCGTCTACACGCCCGCGGGCGAGATCAAGGACCTGCCCGCCGGCGCGACCCCGCTCGACTTTGCCTTCCGCATCCACACCGACATCGGCTACTCGTGCGTGGGCGCGAAGGTGAACGGCCGGCTCGTCGCCCTGACCAGCGAGCTGCAGAACGGTGACGTTGTGGAGATCGTGACGAGCCGGGCCTCGCGTGGTCCTAGTCGCGACTGGCTCAATCCCGCCCTGGGCTTCCTCAAGACGCATCACGGGCAGGTCAAGGTGCGCCAGTGGTTCCGCCGGCAGGAGCGCACGGAGAACGTCCGCCGCGGCCGCGAGGAGCTCGAGAAAGAGCTCGGCAGGCTCGGCCTCAAGCTCAAGGATGTCCAGGCGACTCTGCTGGACGTCTATCACCACAGCTCGCTGGAAGACCTGCTCGTCGCGGTGGGCGGCGGCGAGCTCACTGGGCACGGCATCGCCTTGCACCTCGCGTCGATGATCAGCAGTGAGGGAGAGGAAGCGGACGATCCTGTCCCCGTCATCGCGCTGCCGCGTGAGCGCAGCGCCATCGGTGTCTACGTCCTGGGCGCACCGAACCTGCTGACGCGCTTCGCGAACTGCTGCCATCCGTTGCCAGGGGACCCGATCACCGCCTACATCACGCGCAGCCGCGGCGCGACGATTCACCGTAGCGATTGTCATAACGTGATTCACAGTGCGGAGTACGAACGCCTGATCGAAGCGCAGTGGGGGAGTGCGCCGGGTACGCGCTACCCCTCGCTGCTCAGCATCGAGGGCTGGGAGCGGGTGGGGTTCGTGCGGGACATCTCCACGGTCATGGCCGATGAGGGGATCAACATGGTCGGGATGCGCACGGACGAGCAGGATCACTCACGGGTGGTCGTGCGTGTCACGGTAGAGACGGACAGCATCGAACAGCTCCAGCGCGTCATGCACAAGCTGGACGGCTTGCGCGGGGTTCTGGGCGTCGAGCGCCAAAACTAGTACGTCTGATCCCAGCCGACGAAAGAACAGTAGGTACCCGGGAGGCGCCGATGTACGCTTCTCGGCATGCTCGCCAAGGTCACTGGCTGTGCGGTCGTCGGTCTCACCGGCGAACGGGTCAACGTGGAGGTCGACATCGCCTCAGGGCTGCCGGCGTTCCATATCGTCGGCCTGCCCGACGCCGCGGTGACGGAGGCAAAGGAGCGCGTCCGCGCCGCGATACGCAATGCGGGGGCGACCTTTCCCCAGAAGCGCATCACGGTCAACCTCGCTCCGGCGGGATTG
>JAPUIR010000167.1 GCA_027296805.1 Chloroflexota bacterium
GACCCTGTGGCCTGGATCGACAAAGACTGCAGGCCCGACGCCGATCGATCCTCCCGCAGCCCCGAAATCGATCTCAGCGGCAGAACCCGCCTCACCCCGCCCGACTAGCCCCCCGCCGCAGCGACACCTGTCCCGATCAAAAGCAGGAATCCTCGCCCTGGATGGAGGTCACGGTCAGAACCTCCCGCCCCTCAGCGTCAAGCAGCCAGCGCACCCCGGTAACCGGTCCGGACGACACCAAACAGTCGTCGAGCGGCCATGTCCCAAGGGCTCGGGGCGCTCCAAGCTGAACGTCGACGATGAGCCCGCGCTGATCCTGCCGAACCTCGGCTGACGCGAGATCGGACAAGAAATCCCCGTCCCTGAACCGCGCATCTCTCAACGCGACGTTGACTGCGCGCGCAGCGACCACCTCGGATACACCCGGACCGGCCTCAATCGCGAGATCTGATCGCCCGTTGTCCGTAGTGCAGCCCACCGCCAGAATCGCCGCCGCGGCGAGGCAGAGCACAACCTTGGGCAGGGACAGCGTCATCAATTAACCGATCCTAACGGACCATCCCGGAGGGGGAACCGCCTCGCATCCGCTAGCCTCCGTTCCCGGAAGGAACCCCCATGACCGACGAACTCTGGCGCCAGACCGCCACCACCCTCGCAGGCATGATCCGCGCCAAGGAGGTCAGCGCGCGCGAGGTGGTCGAGTCCCACCTCGCCCGCATCGACGCCGTCAACTCCCAGGTCAACGCGATCACCGTCGTCCTCGCCGACAGCGCCCTCGAACTGGCCGCCACCGCCGACGAGGCCACCGCCGCGGGCGAGGACCTCGGCCCCCTGCACGGCGTCCCCATGACGATCAAGGAGAACATCGATCTGGCGGGCTCCCCCACCACATCCGGCGTTGCGGCCTTGGCCGAGGCCGTCCCGCTCAAGGACGCGCCCAGCATCGGCCACCTCAAGAACGCCGGCGCTATTCCCATCGGCCGCACCAACCTGCCCGACTTCGCACTGCGCTGGCACACCGACAACGACCTCCGCGGCCCCACCATCAACCCTTGGGACCCGCGCCGCACTCCCGGCGGCTCCAGCGGCGGCGACGGCGTCGCCCTCGCGGTTGGCATGACGCCGCTCGGCAACGGCAACGACCTGGGCGGCTCGTTGCGCGTCCCCTCGCTCTGCAATGGCACCACCGCCATCCGGCCCACCCAGGGTCGCGTCGCCTCCGCCTCCGACCTCCGCGAGGGTGGCTCGCCGATGAGCTTCCAACTCATGGCCGTGCAAGGCCCCATGGCCCGCTCCGTCGAGGACCTGCGGCTCGCGCTCGAGGTCGCCAGCCAACCCGACCCGCGCGACCCCTGGTGGACCCCCGCTCCGCTCCGCGGCCCGGCCCCGGACGGGCCGATCCGTGTCGCCGTGACCGACGCCAGCAGCGCCGATGCTGACGTCCAGGCCGCCGTTCGCAGCGCCGCCCGCGCCCTTTCCGACGCCGGCTACGAGCTGGAGGAGGTCGATCCGCCCAGCCTGACTGAGCTTGTGGAGCACTGGCGTCGCCTCGTCTGGACCGAGATCGAGCACGGCTTTCTCAGCGTGATGGAGCCGATCGCCTCCAAGGACGCTCTGCGATTCCTCTCGCTCTGGAGCCAGATCGCGGAATCCGGCGACCGTGGCACCTACATTGACGACCTCACGCGTCGCAACGCCATCGCCGCGGAGTGGTCCCTCTTCCTCGACACCTTTCCGCTCGTCCTCGGTCCCGTCTGCGGCGTGCAGCCCTTCAAAGTCGGCGACGACCTCGCCGGCACGGCCGAGGTCACTGCGATCATGGACGGGTTCGGTCTGACGGTGGCCGTGAACGACTTGGGACTGCCCGCCGTCGCTCTGCCGACCGGCACCGCTGAAGTCGACGGGCGGGACTTTCCCCAGGGGGTCCAAGTCATCGCCACGCGCTACCGCGAAGACCTTTGCCTCGACGCCGCCCAGGCCATCGAGGCGAGTCTCGGCGCACTGACCCCCATCGACCCGCGCCCCTGACGATCCCTAGACTCGCGCTCGGAGGCAGCGACATGGACTTTGGCATCACGTTCCCCTCCTACATCGAAGCCTGGAAGGACGCCCAGGTCGCGGAGGACAGCGGCTTCTCCCACGCCTGGTTCTACGATTCCCAACTCCTCTACAGCGACGTTTACGCCACGATGGCCCTGGCGGCGGAGCACACCAGCCGGATCAAACTGGGCACGCTGGTCGCGATCCCGAGCAACCGCATCGCGCCGGTTACCGCCTCCGCCATTGCCACGATCAACTACCTCGCCCCCGGCCGCACCATCCTCGGCCTCGGCACCGGCTTCACCGGCCGCAACACCATGGGTCTACCCGCCCTCTCCGCCCGCGCCATGCAGGAGTACATCGAACAGGTACGCGGCCTGCTCAAGGGCGAGGACGTCCTCTTCCGAGAGGGTGAAGCTGAGCGCTGGATCCGCCTGCTTCACCCGCAGCGCGATGAGGGCTTCCTCAACCTCGACGACGAGATCCCGATCTATGTCGCCGCCAACGGCCCCCGCGCCATCGCCGTGGCGGGCGAGTCCGGCGACGGCTGGATCACCACCGCCCGCTCCAGCGACGGCCTCGCCCCCGGCCTGGCCGCACACGCCGACGCGGCTCGCGCCGCCGGCCGCGACGACTCTAAGCCCTACACCGTCATCCTCGGCATGGGCTGCGTCCTCCGCGCCGGCGAGTCCTACACGTCCGACCGCGTCGTCCAGCGGGTCGGCTGGGCCACCATGCCCGGCTACCACGCCGCCTGGGAGGCCGAACACGGCCCCGGCTCCAACCTGGGGCTGAATCTCCCCGTCATGGCCGACGCCTTCAAGGCCTACATCGACCCCGTCGCCGATGCGGCAGGCTCCCCCGCCGACCGCCGCTACCTTGATGTCCATCGTGGCCACCTCGCCTTCCTCAAGCCCGGCGAGGAACAGTTCGTCACCGAGGACGCCGTCCGCGCCACCTTCACCGGCCCGCCGGAGGAGATCGTCGATCGCCTCCAAGCCCTCGAGGCCGCGGGCGTCGACAACCTCGCCATCCAAGCCGTCCAGGGCAGCGCCCGTGACCTAATCGACGAGTTCAGCCAGCACGTGATCGCCAAGATGTGATGCCCGCCAGCGTCGGTCCTCTCAACGGCTACCGCGTGCTCGATCTCGCCACTCTGCGTGGCGACCTCGCGGGGCGCATCCTCGCCGACCTCGGCGCGGAGGTGATCAAGATCGAGCCGCCCGGCGGCTCCGACGTCCGTCGCCTGCCGCCCTTCGACGACGCCAGCGGCGACTCGCTTCTCTGGGCCACGGTGGCGCTCGGCAAACGCAGCCTCGTGCTGGACCTCACCTCCCAAGATGGGCGCGACGCCCTGCTTCGTCTCGCCGCCACCGCCGATGTCTGGATCGAATCCTCGGACCCGGGCGCCATGGCCGGCCTCCAGCTCGACTACGACACCCTCGCGGCGGACCACCCCGGCCTGGTCTACGCCTCCATCACCCCCTTTGGGCAGAGCGGACCGCTGGCGGCCAGCCCCGCCACCGACCTCACCGTCGAGGCCGCGGGAGGACTTGTCTCGCTCCAGGGCGACAACGATCGCCCCCCGCTGCCCGTCGGCTACCCCCAGGCCTCATTCCACGGCGGCGCGCAGGCCGCCGCCGACATCGTCATCGCGCTGCACGAGCGGCTGCGCTCGGGGCTCGGACAGCATCTGGACGTGTCGATGCAGGCTGCCATCGTCTGGACCCTGATGAACGCCACGGGCTATCCGCCTCTCCACCAGGACGACCCGCCCCTGGGTGGGCGCAATCGCGGCGACCCACCACCCGAGATCTTCCCCGGCATCCACGTCCCGCCGCACTGGCCTTGCGCC
>JAPUIR010000168.1 GCA_027296805.1 Chloroflexota bacterium
GCTGAGGCGAAGATTGAGCGGAACCAAGGTCGCGTGCAGCCGTGGCACGGCATGCAGCGCGATCACCGTCGCGGGGCGGTTGCCCGCGAACAGTGCGACGCGATCACCCGCAGCCAAGCCGGCCTCGCGCAACACCAGCGCCAGCCCATTCGATGCGGCATGCAACGCGGCGACCGTCCAACGCTCGCTCTCGAACAAGAGGGCTGTCCGCTCCGGCGTCCGCTGTGCGCGATGCGCGAGCCAGTCGTACCGGTCGTCACTCACCACAGGTAGGACACCGCCAGCAACACCCCAAAAAGGAGATGGACTTGCCCGGTCTGCTTCAACACCGGATTGAGGCTCACTCCGTCGAGGCCCATCAGCACCCGTCGAGTCAGCAGCAGGGCTATCGGCAACGCGAGCCAGGTCTCCATCGCCGCCCAGGGCATGAGCCCAGCGGCTGCGAAGATCAGCACAAGCGCGTAGGGAGCGATCATCAAGCTGGCGTATTCGCGACGCGCGACCCATGCCCCCAGGATCACGGCCAGCGTCCGTTTGCCGCTTTGCCGGTCGGTCTCGACGTCGCGCAGGTTATTCACGACGAGGATCGCCGTGACCGGCATCCCCACAGGGAGCGCCGCCGCCACGACCTCCCAGGTGAGCTGCTCGACCTGCACGTAATACGAGCCCATGACGGCGATCAACCCGAAGAAGAGATAGACGAAGGCGTCACCCAGCCCGTGGTAGCCGTAGGGCCAAGGCCCGCCCGTGTAGGCCAGCCCACCGAGGATGGCCGCCGCTCCCACCACGGCGATGGGCCAGCCCGCGATGATGATCAGGTAGATCCCACAGCCCGCCGCCGCCGCGAACGCCGACACGATCGCGATGCGCATGCCGCCAGCGGTCACGTAGCCGGCCTGCGTCACCCGCAGCGGACCAAGCCGGTCGGGGTTGTCGGCGCCGCTGCGGAAGTCGGCGTAGTCGTTGGCGAAGTTGGTGCCGATCTGGAGCAGCAGCGCGCCGAGCAGCGCCGCGACGAAGGCGCCCGGCCGGAAGTCGAAGAGCGGGATCGCCCAGGACGCGGCGGCGGTGCCCGCCAACACAGGCGCGACGGCGGCCGGCAGCGTGGCGGGGCGGCTGGCGAGGAGCCAGATGCGGACGGGTCCCGGTCGGGTCTCAGCGAGCTTTGCAGTCACTGGCAGATCCGCTAGGGGAAACGCTCGAACTTGGCGAAGTCCGGCGCGCGCTTCTCTCTGAAGGCGTCGCGTCCCTCCTTGGCTTCCTCCGTGAGGTAGTAGAGCAACGTCGCGTCGCCCGCGAATTGTTGCAGGCCGGAGAGCCCGTCCTCCTCCGCGTTCAAGGCGCGCTTGAGGAAGCGGATCGCCATCGGGCTCATGGACAGGATCTCGCGGCACCACTGCACCGTGGTCTCCTCCAGCTCGTCCAACGGGACGACGGTGTTGACCAAGCCCATCGCGAGAGCCTCCTGGGCGGTGTATTGACGGCAGAGGAACCAGATCTCGCGCGCCTTCTTGTCGCCCACCAGGCGAGCCAGCAGCGACGAGCCGTAGCCCGCGTCGAACGAGCCGACCTTGGGTCCGGTCTGGCCGAAGCGGGCGTTGTCGGCGGCGATCGTGAGGTCGCAGACCACGTGCAGCACGTGGCCGCCGCCGATCGCGTAGCCGGCGACCATCGCGATCACGGGCTTGGGGATGGATCGGATCTGGCGCTGGAGGTCCAGTACGTTGAGGCGGGGCACCCCATCGTCGCCGACGTAGCCACCGTCGCCGCGGATGCGCTGGTCGCCGCCGGAGCAGAACGCCATCTCGCCTGCGCCCGTCAGGATGATCACGCCCACGGATCTGTCCTCGTGTGCTTGACGGAAGGCGTCCTGCAGCTCGAACAGCGTCTGGGGCCGGAAGGCGTTGCGGACCTCGGGGCGGTTGATCGTGATTTTGGCGATGCCATCGGCGATCTCGAAGAGGATGTCGCCGTACTCCTGAACGCTGCGCCATTCGATCGTCATGCGGTGCTCCTGTCTGGCCGGCCGTTCGCCGGCTGCACTTGCTCCGCGCCCACGCTGCGCAGCAGCATGGTGCGGATCGTCTCGTAGGTGGCGTCGAGGCTGGCCGCCGAGGTCCGTTCGGTCGTGAGCCAGCGCAGCACCACGGCGTGCAGTGTGCCGATCCAGGCCTGGGCCGCCACGCGGGTATCGATCGGCTCGATCGCGCCGCTCATGATCGCGGCGTCGAGTTCCGTTTGGACCAGGGCCGCGAATTCGTCCTCGATCGCCAGAGCCCGCTCACTCAGGCGGCCACCCGCGCCGATCGCCTCAATCGCGAGGATGCGCGCAAGCTTACGGTGCCGGGTCAAGGTCCGCAGCAGGACACGCAGGGCGACCTCCGCCCGTGCGATCGGATCCTGTTCCGCCGCCATCGCCTTCTCGACGCGTGTCCGCAGCAACAGCGACGTCTGATCCAGCAGCGCGAGGAGGATGGCCTCCTTACCAGGGAAATGGAAGTAGAGCCCGCCCTTGGAGGTATCGGCCTCGCGGGCGAT
>JAPUIR010000169.1 GCA_027296805.1 Chloroflexota bacterium
CTGCACACGGCTGCGCATGCGGCCGGCCAACACGGTGTCGTCACGCTGCTCGATCACCCGTGTCAGTTCGGCCTCGAAGAGGAAGAAGATGTCGTCCGGCTCGCGCAACACCCCCCGCTCGATCAGACGTTGGGCCAGCGCGAACAGCAGCCTGCGCTGTTCCTGCATCAGCCCCAACAGCGAAAACTTCGGGTTCTCGCGCAGCGGCGCATACACCTGCGACCAGTGCACATAGCTCTGCACGACCAGCCGCCGCAGCGGGAACACACGATCCCACCAGCGTCGCGACAGGCGCTCCCGGATCCGCTCTTCCGCCTCTCGCCGCCGCGCGACCTGACGCTCGAACAGGTCGTCCGCGCTCCTTTGGCGCGGTTGCAGCACGTATTGCCGGAACGGGCGCAGGATCAGGGCCGGCTCGTCCGACCAGCGCGGCTCCATCAGCTCCAACTCCCCGGCGGAGCGGTGCCCGTATTCCAGCAGGAACGCATCGATCGTGTCCGCCAGCCAGCGCGTTTCCGTGTCTCCTCGCAGCGCGTCCAGCAACCCCTCAGGCGTCTCCGACTCAACCAGAGCACGGGTGCGAGGGTCGTCCCCCGCCCGCTGGGCCAGCTTCCAGAGCTGAACGTTGCCCTCCGCGGTGCGGATCCCCGGTAGCCCTTGGACCACCGCGGTCGCATCGTCGTCGTCGCCCAGCCACTGCTTGAGCAGGTACGACATCAACGCGAACGTCCCGAACGCCGCGCTCTGCGCGTTCATCAGGAAGTGGGCCAGCTCGCGCAGCAGATCGCCGCTGCGCTGCAACTCACGCAGGACCGCCTCGTCCTCCAACGACGTCGGATCCAGGGCCCGCAGGCGGTCACGCTCCGCCTCGGTCCGCCCGCGAATCTCGAGCCAGGCGGCCGGCAGTCTCCGCTGCTCCCCCGTCCGTCGCAAAGCCCAGGGCAGGTTGCGGATCAGCGACGGCAGGTGCAGCCCCCGCCGCTCGATTGCGAAGCCCTCGCTCGCGCCGGGCCCGCCCACCGCGAGTTCCATCTCACGGCTGGGCAAGCCGATCCTCTGCACGTTCAAGGCTGACAGGAAGCCGAAGTTAAAATAGACGTGTCCCTTCGCCAGGGCGACGAATCGCCGCCCCTCGGTCCACGCGGGCCGCCCGTACATCGACGCGAACGCAGCATCAAGTGGTGCGCCCGTCAGAGACCAAGTCATCGGAGTCATCGGCTTGGGGAAGATCTCGCCTGCATTCGCGCGTGTCCAGCCGTCTCCCGCTTGGGGCGGATCGCGCTCGATGCCCCAAGGCAGCGGCGTCGCGATCGACGCCACGTCCGTCACCCAGACCCCGTCCGACCCCACCGCCCATTCCAGGCGTACCGGCTCGCCCAGCCGCTCCTCGGCCGTATCCACGTAGTCGAAGATGCGCGCAAGCTGTGGAGTCGTCAGGGCTGGACCTGCCTCACTCTGCTCCACCGCGATCCCGTCGCCCTGCGCGTCGCGACGGTAGATCACGGCCTGCGCGTCCTTCGCTGGCTGGTCCCCACGCCAAGCCTCGACTTGCCCCTGATCGACGCGGTCTTCACGCGGATCCTCACTGAACGCGCGTCCCCGCACCTGGGCGTAGCGTGGCGCTCGCACCACGATCGACCCCCCAGCGCCCGCGGCGGAAGCGAGTTCGCGCAGCAACGTCGCCGCGTTCACGCTTGCGGCGCGCACCTCGGTCGGCGGAGCGAGCGGCGGCGCCTCGGGTGGCGCCTGAACCTGCCAGGCCACCTCGCGCGGGCTGCCGATTCCCGACAGCGCCTCCGCTAGCGCATCCACCAGCTCGGCATCGTCCGTCGCGATGGGACCCGTACCCGCGATCACGAACCCGGGCACGACGGGCAGCGACGGCTCCTGCAGGAGCGTCGCCAGTGGCAGCCCTGCCCCTGCAGCGCTGGGCTCGGCGAGTGAGACGATGCGATAGGCCATGGAGCAATAGCATTACGGAACGACCCGCTATTGCCCAGGGCGATCCGGGAGGGCGCATGGAGATCGGCAAGCTGCCGCCGGAGCTGCTGGAGCGCATGCTCGGCACGCCGGGCGCGATGCCCGAGGGGCTCGTCTTGGGTCCCGGGCCTGGCCGCGACGCCGCCGTCGTGCACTTGGACGATCGCTACCTCGTTCTCGCCGCCGATCCGATCTCGTTTCCCACCCCGCGCCCCGGCTGGTATGCCGTCCACGTCAACGCCAACGATGTCGCCTGCCTGGGCGCCGACCCACGCTGGTTCCTTGCCACCGTCTTGCTCCCCCCTTCGACGCCGGAGGCCGAGGTGGAGTCGCTCTTCGACGACCTGCGCACCGCCTGCGCGGAGGTCGGGGCTTTCCTGGTCGGGGGCCATACCGAGGTCACGGACGCGGTCCACCAGCCCGTCCTCGCCGGCGCCATGGTCGGCGAGACCCCCCACGACCGCCTCTTCCTCTCGGGCGCGGGCCGGCCGGGCGACCTCATCCTCCAGCTGGGCCCCGTCGCCATCGAGGGCACCGCCATCCTGGCCACGGAGGCCGCTCCGGCGCTGCGCGCGGCCGGCCTGGATGACGCGGAGCTGACCGCGGCCGCCGCTCTTCTGGACGATCCCGGGATCAGCGTCCTCCCCGCCGCTCGCGCCCTCTGGCCGCTTCCGGGGCTGCGCAGCCTCCACGACCCCACCGAGGGCGGCATCGCGACGGCGGCCTGGGAGCTGGCCGACGCTTCGGGGCTGGGGTTGCGTCTGGAACACGCCGCCATCCGGCGCCACCCGCTCACCGACCGCATCGCGCTGGCACTGGAGATCGACTGGCTCGGTCTCTTGGCGTCGGGCTCGCTCCTCGCCGTTTTCGCCCCCGCTGAGGCCGCCAACGCCGTGCGTGACCTACATAACAGCGGCCACGAAGCGGCGATCGTTGGTGAGCTAAGCGGCTCAGGGCGACAAGCTATACTCAGCGAAGACGGGGCCACTCGCGTCTTACCTCGCTTCCAACGGGACGAGCTGACACGAGTTCTGGCCCCGTAGCGTTGTGCGACGCAGACGCGTCGTCCGTCCCACGCTGGCCGTCCGAAGGAGGATTCGGTGACCACCAAGCCCACGACCGTCGGAGAGTTGCGCGACAGCGGCTACACGGTCCGTCCCGTTCGCCAAGAGATGCGTGCAAATCTGATTACCAAGATCCGCTCGGGCGAGGACATCTTTCCCGCCATCCTGGGCTACGAAAACACCGTCATTCCCGCGTTGGAGAACGCGATTCTCGCGGGCCAAGACATCATCTTCTTGGGCGAGCGCGGCCAGGCCAAGTCGCGCATCATCCGCTCGCTTGTGAGCCTGCTCGACGAGGAGGTCCCCGTCCTCGACGGACCGGAGATCCCGGAGGACCCCTTCAGCCCCATCTCGCACGCAGGCTTGGAGCTGATCGCCGAAAAGGGCGACGCGGCCCCGATTCGCTGGCTCACCCGCGAGGAGCGCTACAGCGAGAAGCTCGCCACGCCCGACATCACCATCGCTGACCTGATCGGCGAGGTAGACCCGATCAAGGTCGCCGAGGGGCGCTACCTCTCCGACGAGATGACGATCCACTTCGGCCTCGTCCCGCGCACCAATCGCGGCATCTTCTGCATCAATGAGCTGCCC
>JAPUIR010000017.1 GCA_027296805.1 Chloroflexota bacterium
GCGGCCTGGCATGAGCGGGAACATCTCGCCTACGGCTGGGACTATCCATCCATCAAAGAACGGTCGGACCGCCTTGAAGAGGCCTGCGCTCTGATCCACGCGCTCTTCACCAACCAGGGTCCGGTGGAGTTCGCGGGACAGTACTACCGCCTCGACGCGGCGCCCTTCGCGCCGAAGGGGGTGCAGGAGCCACACATCCCGATCATGGTGGGCGGCGGCGGCGAGAAGCGTACGCTGCGCACGCTCGCCATGTACGGCGACATCATGAACGTCGGGGGCCCGCCCAGCGTGCTACGGCAGAAGATTGAGGTGCTCGAGCGGCACTGTGAAGCGGTCGGGCGCGACCCGGACACCATCACCAAGACCGCGTTCGTCGTGGTCGCGCTACAAGACGACGAAGCCAAGGCGGCGCGATTACGCGAGCGCTTCGCGCCGCAGATGAGCGAGGAGGAACGGATGCGCGACATGGCCGTCGGGCCGGCGGGGCACATCGTGGAGGTGCTCAAGCGATTCGAAGAGGCCGGCGCCGACGGCGCCGTCTTCCAGAGCATCCCCAACAACCCCCGGCTCTACGAGAGACTCGACGCGGAGGTCGTCGCGGCCTTCGACTAGCCGCGCCACTCCCCATGCAATGCCCCGTCTGCTCCGCCCAGCGTCCCGACGACGAGCGCTACTGCGTGCGCTGCGGCGCCGCCCTGCGGCCCACCAACTCCGCCAACACCTGCACCGTCGTGATCACGTTCGACCTGGACGGGCCGTCTGGGATGATCAACCGCCACCCAGAGGTCGAGCAGCTGCCGTCCGCCTACTCCTTCGGAGAGTACGGGCCGACAGTCGGCGCGCCGCACGTCCTGGCGATGTTGGAACGACAAGCGATCCCGGCCTCGTTCTACGTGCCGGGCTGGGTGGCGGAGCGCCATCCGCGCCTCGTGGAAGGGATGGCGGCCGCGGGGCATGAGGTCGCGCACCATGGCTACTTGCATGAGCCGCCCTCCACCCTCGACCGCGAGGCGGAAGGCGCGGTCCTCGATCAGGGCATCGCGATCCTGAGCGGAATCGTGGGACAGCCCCCCACGGGCTATCGCTCTCCCTCGTGGGAGCTGAGTGAGCACTCGATCGGACTGCTGGAGGAGCGCGGCTTCACGTACGACTCCAGCCTGATGGGCAGCGATGCACCGCACATGGCGAGCGACGCCTTGGTGGAGATCCCGATCCACTGGTCGCTGGACGACTACCCCTACTTCGTCTTCGGTCCCTCGGACGGGCGGCGGCTGATGGCGTCACCGGATGACGTCTTCGCGACCTGGCACGCGGCCTTCGAGGAGTTCCACGCGAGAGGCGCGGTGTTCACCTTGACCATGCATCCCTACATCATCGGGCGCCCAGGGCGTTTGGCGATGCTGGAGCGCCTGATCGAGGCAATCCGCTCGTTCGAAGCCGTACGCTTCACGCGTGCGTCGGACTTGGCGGTAGAGACCCTGGCGCGCGCCCGAAGATAGAGCCAGCCAGCGCGCGGTGGAAGCATCGCCGCGGCAAGCGAAGCGAGAGTCCATGGCCGCGACGCCGGCAGCCGCCCCGCACAGCGCCCGCTGGCTGATCCTCGCGGTGCTGGCCACGGGACAGATGCTGGTGATGCTCGACGTGAGCATCGTCAACACGGCAATCCCCGCCATCGCGCGGTCCTTCCAAGCGTCGTCCTCCACACTGCAGTGGATCGTCGACAGCTATGCCCTGCTCTTCGCCGGACTCCTGTTGCTGTCGGGAGCGCTCGGCGATCGTTTCGGGCGCCGGCGGCTACTCGGCCTCGGGCTGCTCGTCTTCATCGCCGCTTCGATCGGCGCCTCCCTCTCCAACAGCGCCACGATGCTGATCATGATGCGCGGCGTCCAGGGGGTGGGGGCGGCCATGGCCATGCCACAGACGCTCTCGATTTTGACCGCGGTGTTTCCCCGCGAGGAGCGCTCCCGCGCTCTTGGGCTCTGGACCGCGGCCCTCGGCCTCGGCACCGCGGGGGGTCCCTTGGTGGGCGGCGCCTTAGTCGACGCGATCGATTGGTCCGCCGTCTTCTGGGTGCCCGCGCCGGTCGCCGCCCTGGCCTTCCTCGGCCTGCGAATCGTTCCCGAATCGCGCAGCGAGGGACAGCACAAACTCGACCTGCCCGGCGCCGCGCTCGGCACGATCGCGATGATCGCCCTGGTCTACGGGGTGATCGAAGGCCACGGTGCCGGCTGGGCGTCCGCCGAGATCATCGCCGCGTTCGGGATCGCGGGCGGTACCGCGGTCGCGTTCCTCTTCGTCGAATCGCGCGCGGAGAGCCCCATCGTGCCGCTCAAGTTCTTCCGCAGCCGCGACTTCAACGGCAGTCTGGTCGTGCTCTTCCTCACCTTCTTCGCGCTCCTCAGCGTGATGTTCTTCCTCTCCCAGTATTTCCAACTCGTACAAGGACACAGCGCCTTCCAGAGCGGGTTGCGGCTGCTACCGACGGCGATCGCCCTCATGGTCACCGCGCCCATCGCCGGGCGGCTGATCCCCGTCCTGGGGCCCAAGATCTTGATCGCAGTGGCGATGGCGAGTGCCGTTGGTGTGCTCGCGTTTCTCACGCAACTCGACGTCTCCACTCCTTACTGGCAGATCGGCATCGCGCTCGGCCTTTTCGGTATGGGGGGCGGGCTGGCGATGCCGACCGTGACCGATACGACGATGGCCGCCGTGCCCGTGAACGAGGCGGGGCGCGCCTCCGGGGTCAGTAATGCCGGCCGGCAGCTCGGCGGGGCGATCGGAATCGCCGCGCTGGGAACGGTGGCGGCCAGCCTCTACACGAGCACGGTGAGCGACGGTCTGACGGGGCTGCTACCGGCCGCGTTGGTGGACCAGGTCGCGGACGGCATCGGTGCCGCGGCCGTGGTGGCACGCGGGCTCGACGCGGAGACAGCCAGCCTGGTGCTAGGAGCATCCCAACCAGCCTTCGTCGATGCGATCACCACCGTCTTCCTGATCGGATCGGTGTTCATGGGCTTGGCGCTGGTGGCAACGCTGGTGCTGATCCCGCTGCGGCAGCGGACCACGCAGATGTCGGATAGCGAACTCCTGGGCCGGGAGCGGCCCCTGCCGACGTCCGGGGTTCCAAGACGCGCGCTGGAGATGGGCTTGGCTCGGTCATCGCCGCAGAAGGTTGGCGAGATCGCGATCGTGCACGGAGACTAGTGCACTGGGCAGCGGCGCGACCGCGGATCAACACGCGCGCTGGAAGGGATGCGACATGGATAAGGCCGCTGCGACGGCGTTGAGCCAAGACAAGGTGATCGATATCACGACGACCGGCCGACGCTCGGGCGAAGCCCATCGCATTGAGATCTGGTACCACCGCGTCGAGGGGCGCTACCTGATCACGGGGCGGCCTGGCCCCCGCTCCTGGTACGCCGACCTCGTCGCGAACCCGACGTTCACGTTCCACCTCAAGGAGTCGGCAGAAGCGGACCTGCCGGCCCGGGCGATCCCCATCACGAAACCGCAGGAGAAGGCGCGCCTGCTCTCGGCGGCTCCTAGTCTGCAGCAATACATCGGCGACGATCTGGACTCTTGGGTGCAGGGCAGCCCTCTGGTCGAAGTGGTGTTCACGGACGGCGACTGACCGAAAGCCCGGGGAGACCTAGACGGCGGGCTCCGCGATCCGCTCGTTGGTGGCCGGGTCCACCTCGAAGGGGCCCGGCAGGTCCAACTCCTTGGCCATCTCGCGCACGGCGGGCAGGACCTCTTCGCCCATCAGTCGCAGGCTGCGCATGGAATCCTCGTGGCTCATCGAGCCGTCGCCGTCCCAGAAGAAGATGCTGCCCGGCCGCAGATACTCCAGCACGCCCCGGATCTTGGGAATGACCGTCTTGGGGGTGCCACTGACAATGCTCTGCGCCTCCAGCAGTTCGCGGTAGTTCTCATCGATCGGGGCATGCTGCGTCGCCGAATCGAGGCGCAGCGAGCGATACGAGTCTGTCTCCGTGGGCGTGAGATCGCGGCCCCGCGAGCGGGCGACGGCCCGCACGCCGCCCGTGGGAAGCAGACGTCCGCGCTCGGACATGCCAGGTAGATTCTGTACGTGCTTGCGCACGTCGCCCCGGCTGCCCTCGAGAAAGATATTGCCGGGGCCGGTGAGGAACTTGCGACCGGTCTCGTAGGCCCGCTCCTCCGTTTCGTCGACGTGGACCTTGAACAGGTAGCCCCGATGCTGAGGTCCAGCCTCGTAGCCGGACTCGCGGGCGCACTTGTCGTAGTACGCGAAGGAGTCGCGTGTCGGTTCCAGACGCGTCGCCAGCATGATGTAGGGGTAGCGGCGCGCCGCCGCCCACTCCACGGTGCGCTGACTGACCGCGCCCGGGATCATGATCTGTGGGTGGGGTGTCTGGTAGGGCCGTGCCCACGGATTCAGGTAGCGATAGTGGTAGTGCTCCCCTTCCCAGCGGAAGGGTCCCGGCTCCGTCCAGGCTTTGATGATCAAATCATGGGCCTCTTGAAAGCGCTCCCAGTTGTAGGGCGAAGCCGAATTGTGCGCGATGCTCTCGCGGCCCGTGCCGCGTACCCACCCCGTCACCAGCCGCCCACGCGAAATCATGTCGATGATCGCCAACTCTTCCGCCAGCCAGAGCGGGTCATCCCAGATCGGCAGAATGTTGCCAATCAGGACGATCTTCGCGCGCTGCGTGATGCGGGCCAAGATCGCCGCCTCGACATTGCAGACGCTGCCCATGCAAAACGGCGTGCTGTGATGCTCGTTCAGCGCGAGAGCGTCGAAGCCGACCTCCTCGGCGTACACCTTTTCGTCGAGATAGCGGTTGTAGAGGCTGGAACCCAGGCGAGCGTCGTATTCGTCGTTGCTCGAATCGAGATCGGTAAGCCGACGGCCCGTCGTGCCCCACCAACTCGCCTTCGGATCCTGGTACGGCCTCTCGGTGAAAGAGCCAATCAGCATGAGACCTCCCCCGCTCGCGACATGGTACGGCGTCGGGCTCGCTCGGGAAGGTCCGCCGTCGCGGAGCTAGTCCGCGACGAGGATCAC
>JAPUIR010000170.1 GCA_027296805.1 Chloroflexota bacterium
GCCCTACATCGAGAACGGCAAGACCGTCGTCACCAGCCCGCACAAGGTCTACGGCCCCGAATCCAACGACCTCGCGCTCCAGCTTCGCAAACGGGGCAAGTCCAAGGTCATCCTGGCGGGCATGTCCGCCAACCTCTGCACCGAGGCCCACCTGCGACAGCTGATCGAGGATGGGTTCGAAGTCGCCGTGGTCGCCGACGCCACCGCCGCTGCGAACCACCCCGACCTCGGTGACGGCTACGCCGCCGCGCTGACCAACTTCGGCTACATCGCTGCGGCCGTCCTCTCCACCGACGAAGCGCTGGAGCAGATGGCCTAGTCGCCCGATATGCCCGCTGCTCGACTCCGGCCTCGACAGCCTGAGATGATGCCCCGAGGGGAAAACGATCCCCCTCGGGGGAGACGATGCCGCAACCCTTGGACTACTCGCCGCTGGATCGCGCCGGTGCCGCCTCGATCTTCTTCCCCCGCAGCGACACCCGTCCTGCCCCTGCCGGCGCCACCGATCTGCTGATCGACGTCGAACCCGGCGTCGCTGTCGCCGCCCGCTTCTACGTCCACGACCCCGCCGCCCCCACCATCCTCTACTTCCACGGCAACGGCGAAGTCGCCGCCGACCACGACGATATCGCCCCCCTCTACCACGAGATCGGCCTGAATCTCTTCGTCGCCGAGTTCCGTGGCTACGGCCAAAGCGGCGGCCAGCCCTCCTACGCCTCCCTCATCGCCGATGCCCATCCTGTCGTCGAGCGCTTCCACAGCCTCCTCGACGCTGATGGCTTTGCTCCCCAGCGCCTCGTCATGGGGCGCAGCCTCGGCAGCGGCCCGGCCCTCGAGGTCGCAGCCAACGCGAGCGATCGCATCCTCGGCTGCATCATCGAGAGCGGCGCCGCCAACATCCGGCGCATGCTCACCCGCCTCGGCATCGCTGAGACCCTCGAGAGCGTCCAACTCGCCGACCAACACGAAGCCAAGATCCGCTCGATCCGCCTCCCCACCCTCATCCTCCACGGCGAGCACGACGAACTGGTCCCGCCTGCCTACGCCGACGAGCTCTACGACCTCCTCAGCGACGTCGACCGCGAACTCATCATCATTCCCGGCGCCGGCCACAACGACATCCTCTGGCGCGGCATGCGCCAATACTTCGACGCCATCAACGCTTTCACCACCAACCTCGTTCCTGATCCCTAGCTGCACCGATGGGAACCCGCTCCGTGAACACGCGTTCTTTCGCACCCTCTAGACTCGCCCCTATGGACACACCCTCAAACCAGCACGCCCGCAACCCCTACCGGGTCAATTTCGCCCACGTGGACAGCGGCGACGCCAGGCTCAAAGGCGTCCCCGAGCCGGTGCCGTCGTTCGTCGTCGGGGAGGGCGCGTGATGGACGACTCCCAAGTCCGGGAGTACCGCACCGACTCGATCGTCGTGTCGTTCGACCCTGCACTCTGTATCCACCTCGCCGAGTGTCTGCGCGGCGCGCCGGAGGTGTTTAACACCTTGCGACGGCCTTGGGTGCGGCCCGAGGCCGCCTCGCCCGATGCGCTAGCGGAGGTGGTTCGGCGCTGTCCAAGCGGGGCGCTGCAGTACCAGAGGCTGGATGGCAAGTCGGGGGAGCCGGCCCCGCCCGGGCTGGAGGTCACGGTCGTGCCCAGCGGTCCGCTGCTCGTGAGAGGCGACGTCGCAGTCGTCGCGGCGGACGGAACAGAGCTTCGCACCGCGACGCGCCTGGCGCTCTGCCGCTGTGGCCAGTCTCAGAACAAGCCGTACTGTGATAATACCCACATGGGCCTACGGGACTAACCGGGGGTCTCGCCGCACTTCCGGTCAAGTAGCGGACGGCCCCGACTCCCTCCTACGACGACGCGGCGTGCACCGCTTCCAGCTCCCTCGCCAGCGCCCCAACGCCCTCCAGGCCCCTCTCCACCACCGCCGCGTCCAGCGCCCCTGCGACATCCTTGTACCCGGCCCGCGTGATCATCTCCGGCAGCCGTCCCCGCTCGAAGCAGCCCAGCACCCACGACAGCGGATCGCCTCCCGCCGTCTGATCGAACATCAAACGCTCATCGTCGGCCTCGGGGCCGTAGTGGTAGTGCGGCGCGTGCTCGAAGCAATCGAAACGCAGCAGCTCCGTGTCCTCCCCCTCGACCTTGGCATAGATCTGCAAGCACAAGCCCGCATCGCCCTGGATATCGTCCCGGTAGCGCATCGCCACCTCAATCGCGCCCAGACCGATGACCGTCGTGCCCTTGTCCATCTCGATCCTCCTGCGATCCTCGCCCATGCCTCGCGGGGACCTGTTGTCCGGGCAGTCTAGCCCCTGCGCGAACCCACGAGCCTCAGCCCGTGCCGTACCGCTCCCGCAGCAGCGGCAACACCCCCGCCGCGTAGCGCTCCACGCTCGCCGACAGCTTCGCGCTCCCGATGTTACCCACATCGAAATACGACCAAAAATGTTCCACCCCGCCCAGTCCATCGCACATCGCGATCGTCCGCGCCGCGACGTCCTCCGCGCTTCCGCACAGCCCGAACGCCCGTACCCGCTCCCTGTAGGGCCCGGTCACCCACGAATCGAGCCCTTGCCGCCTTCCCGTTCCCTCGTACCACGGCCCCTCGAACTCGTGCAGCACAAAGCGCGTGTAGCGCTCGAAATGCTCCTCCCATTCCGCCTCCGCCTCCGCCGTCGTCTCTGACACGTACACATGCCGCCCCGCCGACACCCGCAGATCGTCCCGTCCCCCCGCCGCCGCCCGATAGGCTTCCACCGTCTTCCGGTACGTCTCCGGCGGCGAGAACACCGACGGCAGCGCCAGATGGCAGCCCTCCGCCGCCGCCAACGCCACCGACGACGGCGATCCCGCTCCCAGCCAGATCGGCGGGTGGGGCTGCTGCACCGGCGGCGGCCACACCGTCACCGCTTCCACTGTGCGGTACCGCCCCGCGAACGAGAACGGCCGCTCCGTCCACGCCCCCCGCACGATCCGCACCGCCTCCTCCACCCGCTCTCGCCCCGAAGCGACGTCCTGATTGAAGCCCGCGTACCCCTGCAGATACAACCCCCGCCCGATGATCACGTCCACCCGCCCCCCGCTCGCTTGATCCAGCATTGCGTAGTCTTCCGCGAACCGGATCGGATCGTGATGCGCCGCCAGCGCCACCCCCGTCCCCAGCCGGATCCGCGACGTCTGCATCGCGATCGCCGTCAGCAGCGGTACCGGATTCGGCACCGCGTAAGGCGAGAAATGATGCTCGCCGATCCAGAACGTATCGAAGCCCAACGCCTCCGCCTGCAACGCCAGATCGACCACCTGCCGGTAGCGATCCCCCACCGACAGCCCGTCGGCGTACGTGTCCACCAGCGTCAACAGTCCCACCTGCATCCGTCACCCCCGGGCGCATCCTAACCGCCGTCGGCAACGGCATGGGGGGCGAGCGCTGCCGAGTGCGCACAGGCGCATCAGGCGCGGAGATTGGTGCCGAGGGGCAGAATCGAACTGCCGACACCACGATTTTCAGTCTCGGCCGCTGCGTCCGCTCCCGTCCGTTGCTGTCCGCCACCAGATAGAATATCGCGAGGCGCGTCCGTGGTTGTCCGTCCCGGGACGTAGCTGTCCGCCCGTGTGGCTGTCAGTTTGGCTGTCAACGTGGCCGACAGGGACCGACGCTGACAGCGGCAAGCTGACGGCAGGCGCGCAGGGTACGACCGGTGTGCTGGATCTGTTCGAGGCTGACGGCGATGTGATGGCGTCGTTCAGGGATGACACCGCGGCGAGTGATGCGTCGACAGAT
>JAPUIR010000171.1 GCA_027296805.1 Chloroflexota bacterium
AAGCCCAGCTCGTCGGCCAGCACGATCTGATCGAGCGTCTCGCGGTAGCGCTGCCCGGTGTCTTGACCGGCCGCGCGCGGCAGCTGAAAGAACAGGCCGTATTCCATGCGGCTCGCCTACTGCAGCGGGGAGTACGGCAGCGGGTTGAGGTAGTAGATCGACTCCTCGGGCGCGACTTCACGCAGCGGCTCCACGAGTTCCGCGAGCGGATCGCCCGGCTCGTAGGCCATCGGTGGTGCGCCGCCCGGCGCCACCCAGATATCGGTCAGTTCACCGCGCTTGCCCGTCCGTGTCTGGTAGGCGGTGGCGAGCTGCAGCGCGCCCGACGCCTCCAAGGTGTCGGCCAGCTTCCCGAGCAGCTCGTACGCCCGCGGCTCGCCCCCGCTCGTGAGCTGGAGCACCGCCTGCATGTACTGTCGCGGCCCATCGGCCGGCGTCGCGAGCGCTGCTCGCAGCCGTTCCTCGGTCGCATACGGAACTCCGTCCGCGAGACGGATCTCCTCCGCCACGTCCAGCCCCTCGCGCAGCGACGTCAGCCCCTTCTGCAACCCGGCGTCCTTCCACAACGCGTTCGACGCCGATTCGAAGGCCGCCAGACTCTCGAACCGCACCAGCAGGACGTCTTGCCCCATCCGGCCACCAGTCCGCTTCCACGCGCCCACGATGTCGAATCCGCTCCGCTCCATGGCCGGGACGGCGACCTCCCCATACCAGTCCACGTACGTGTCGAACGCCGTGTTGGTGAGCGGCTTGACGGTGTGCACCGCCTCCAGGAACACGGTCATGGGGGCCTCCTTAGCCTGTCGTTGCCAGCTCCGCGTTCATCGCTGCCAGGAACGCTCGCGTGCGCTCCTTCGTCTCGTCGTCCGGGCCGCCGATCGCCGCATCGAAGTCGGTCACGCCGATCTCCTGCAGCCGTCGCAGTTCGCGCTCCACCTCTTCCTCGCTCCCCACCACCGCGACATCCGCCGGACCGTCGGCGCCCGAGCCGTCCAGCACCCGCCGGTACGACGGCAGATCGCCATAGCCCTCGAAGTTCTCCGCCACCCACTGCCGCGCCCCATCCGCATCGCTCGTCACGACCACGGGCAGCCCCGCGATGATGCGCGGTTGCGCTCGCCCGCCCGCCGTCGCGCCTTCCCACATCAGCGGCACGACCGTGCTCTCCAGATACTTCGCGCCGGCCAGCCACGTCGCTGTGCCGTCCGCCAGCCGTCCCGTCACTCGCAGCATCTGCGGCCCCAGCGCCGCCACGACAATCGGGGGCGGCTCGGCGTCGGTCACCGTGAGCTGTGCGTTGACTTGGAACTCGGCGCCCGTGTAGGCCACGGCCTCCCCCGCCAGCAGCGGCCCCAGCACTTCCAGGTACTCGCGCATGTGGCGGACCGGCTTGGAGAAGTCCAAGCCCAGCATCCCCTCGATCACGATCTGATGGCTCAGCCCGATCCCCAGCACAAACCGGTTCCCGGTCGCCGCCGCCACCGACAGCGCTTGCTGCGCCATCACGGTCGGATGCCGCGGATACGTGGGTACCACGAAGGTGCCCATCTCCAGCGTCGTCGTCTGGGCGCCCGCCAACGCGATCGTTGTCATGGCGTCGTGCCCGAAGATGTGGGGCAGCCAACCGTGCGAGAAACCGTCGGCTTCCAACTGCTGGAAGCCCGTGATCGTCTGTTCCAACGTGTCGCCGGTCGGCCAACTCCCGATTCGCATGGGCTTCTCTCCGATACTGCCTGCGGGATTCGATCCGGCGCCACCGCCGACACTGCTGCCAGCACTGCTGCCAAAGTCAGAGCGACGCTACGGGCGCCCCTCTTGAGTGTCAACGCGGGTCGAACCGGTCTATTGAGTGCCGCGCAGGCGCGGATCGAGCACGTCGCGCAGGGCGTCCCCGGCCACATTGAAGCCGAACACCAGCGTCGTGATCGCGAGTCCGGCAAAGAGGCTGAGCCAGGGTGAGCCGCCGCTAATGATGAACTGCCGCCCGTCCGCCACCATCTTCCCCCACGACACTTGGATCGGCCCCAGCCCCAGGAACGACAGCGCCGCCTCCGCCAGGATGTAGGCGCCGATTCCGATCGTGTAGAAGACGATGATCGGCGCCATGATGTTGGGCAGAATGTGCCGCAGCGTGATCCGGATCCCGCCCGCGCCCAACGACGCCGCCGCCTCCACGTACTGCGTCTGCCGAGTCGCGATCACACTGCCGCGCACGATCCGCGTACTGTCGGCGATACCGATGAAGCCCAGCGCAAGGATCGTGATCGTTAACGATCCACGCGTCACCGACGCCAGCAGCAGCAGGAAAATCAGCGGTGGGAAGGCCTGCATGGCGTCAATGATCCGCTGCGACAAAATGTCGAACTTGCCGCCGATATAGCCCGCCGACAGCCCGATCAGGACTCCCGTTCCCACCGCGATCGCCGCCGCGAACACCCCCACCATCAGGGACAGCCGCGCCCCCTCGGCGATCCGCGCGTAGATGTCCTGCCCCGCGCGGTCCGTGCCGAACCAGTGCGTGCCGCTCGGCCCCGCCAGCGAATCCGTGCGCAGCGGGGTCGCGGTCCCTGTGGCGAACAGATCTCGGACCTCGCGGTAGGTCCCATCCACGATCTCAAGCTTGATCGTGCCGATTCCCTCGCCGCCGTCGAGCAAGTCCGGGATCAACGTCCCCAGCGTGATGCCTTCGACCACGTAGGCGTGCAGGTCGTCCGCGACGCCCGTCGACACCGCCAGCGAGCCCAAGTAGATCTCCGGCTCCTGGAGCAGGGCGAGTGCTTCGGCGGTCGAGAGGTCGCTCGACTCGCCGGCCAGGACCCCCGCGACCTGCGTGTCGGCGAAGTCGGTGTTGGCGGTCCGGAACACCCGTAAGTGGTCGTAGCGGCCGATCCCCAGCAGGCCCCCGCCGTCGCCCAGGGTCCCGACCGCGAATAGCGACCAGAACAGAACGATCCCGACGCCGAAGGCACCGAGCTTTTTCTTGACGACGAACGACGCGATCCCTCCGCGCAGCCGCTGCGCCCGGTTCTGCTCCTCGAACTCCAGCCCTTCGGCTTCGAATCCCCGCCCTACCGTTCGCTCCGACATCCGCGTCGTCTCCCACCCCGCGCGATCGCCTCGCTCAATGTCATCAGAATATGCCTTCAGAGTATCAAGACTTGTTGCGGCTCGGTCCAGCCGCCGCCTTCGGGGCTAGCCGCTCGACCGCAGCTCCTCGAACGCTCGCTCCGTCGCCTCCAGCGTCCGGTCCACGTCTTCCTCCGTGTGCGCCGCCGAGACGAACCAATTGTGGCCCGGGTGCAGATAAGCGCCCTGCTCCGTGGCGGCGTCGCACCAGCGCTTGAAGCGCGCGTACTCGGGGTCGTCGCCAAAATGGAACGACGGCATCGCGGCGGGGCCCGTGCTCACCAGCGGCTCCCCAAACGACTCCGCCTGTGCCTCCAGCCCATCGATCAGCAGTTGGCCAATGCGATGGATCGTGCCCACTGCGTCCGTGCGTTCCATCTCCGCCAGCGTCGCGCTTGCCGCCGCGAAGGCGCTGCTCTGAAAGAAGAACGAGCCCGTGAAGAAGATGCGCTCCGCCGCCGGCCGCAACGCTTCCACCCCCAGCCCCGCCGACAAGGCATACCCGTTCGCGATCGCTTTCGAGTAACAGACCAAGTCCGGCGCGGCGTTGAAATAGACATGCGAGCCGGCCAGATCGAAGCGGAACCCCGCCCGCACGTCGTCCATCACGAACACCGCGTCGTGTTCATCGCACAATGATCGCACCGCCCGGTACCAGCCCTCGCTCGGCAGCTCGGCGTGGTGCAACTGGTGGTCGTACGGGGTCAGGATCACGCACGCGATCGCATCGCCCTCCTCCGCGAACACGGATCGCAGCCCCTCGACGTCGTTCCAGACCACCTCGATCAGCTCGTCGCGATGATGGGGTGGCACCCCCGGCAGCACCGGGATCGTCCAGGGACGCGCGCCGTGATACGCGTTCCGCACCTTCACCACCTTGCTCTTGCCGGTCTGCGCCCGGGCGGTGTCGATTGCCCACGACGTCACGTCCGCCCCGTTCTTGCCGAAGATCGCCCAGTCCATCCCCGCCGTCTTGGCGACCAGCGCCTCCGCGTACTCCACCATCGCCTCCCCGGGCAGGCTCAGCGTGTCGCCCAACTCCATCTGCTCCGCCACCGCCCGATCCACCACAGAGTTGCGATAGCCCAGCACCATCGGCCCGTAGGCGCACATCCAGTCCACATACTCGTTGCCGTCCACGTCCCACACGCGGGAACCCTCGCCCCGCGCGAGGAACTTCGGATGGCGCTCACCGTGCGCGCCCGCGTTTTGGTGGCCATAGACGCCACCGGGGATGACCCGCTGCGCGCGCTTCCAGAGAGCCTCGCTGCGATCCAAGGAAGGGCTGGTCATCCTGCCACGCTCATTTCCTGCCACGCTCATTCGCTGCCTCTGGCTGGTACCCGCTGGGGTAGTAGAACGACTTCATCGCCTTGCGCAACTCGGCACGGAAATCAGGGTGCGCGACACTGATCAACTCCTCGGCCCGCTGCCGCACCGTCTTGCCCAGCAGACGCGCGATGCCGAACTCCGTCACCACCGTATCGCTGATCTCGCGCGGTACCGTCACGATCTGCCCCTCTTCGAATCGTGGCACGATGTTGGAGACGGTCCCGCCAAGCCCCGTCGACGGCATGACGCAGATGTATCGCCCCGTTGGGCAGAGATACGCCCCCAGCGCGAACGCCAAGTGTCCGCCCACCCCCGCCACCACCCGCGGACCGATCGTGTGCACGCCGATCTGCCCGCTCAGATCGATCCGCAGCGCTCCGTTGATCGCCACGAAATTCTCGTTGCGCGCGATCACCGTCGGATCGAGCAAGTACTCCACGTTCCGCATCTGGTAGACCGGATTTCCTACGATGTGTGCCCGCTCCTCATGCGTGTTCCCGATCACCGTCGCCGTGAACTCGCCGGGATGCAGAGCGCTGAACCGTCCTGTGAACACGCCACGCTCGGCCAGCGGCACGCAGCCCTTGACCGTCAGCTCACCGAAGTAGCTCAGGTCCTCCTTATCGTCGAGGCCGCCCCTCTCGACGATCGACTGCGTGTGGCTCCCCACGCCGATCTGGATCGTGTCGCCGTTGTGCACCAGCTGCGAGACGTAGTGCGTGATCCCCTCGTCGTCCGGATCCGGCGGCTCTTCCGGGCGCGCGGGGAGCGGGTCCCGATCCACCGGCACCGCAAAGTCCAACTCCGATACATGCAGCCAGCCCTCACCCTCCGCCTCGATCACGCGATCGTTGATCTCGGCGATCACCGTCGTCGCGCGCCGCGCCGTGGTCACCGCGTCCCACACGTTCCCGCCGCAGTTCACCCAGCCCTGCGCGTTCGGCGGCGAGACGCAGATCTGGACCTTGTCGACCGCCCAGGCCTCCCCCGCATCCCGCCCCGCATCCAACGCCTTGTGAATCCCCACCAGCCAATACGGGTGGTAGTCGGCGATCTTCGCGTTGACCGCGTCGCGATCGTAGGCCGTACCGAACTGCGGCGCGATCTGGAACGCATCCATGAACGACTCTTGGTACCAGCCCACGTCGGGCACGATCACCCCCCGCACCTCCACCTCGTGCAGCTCATCCCGACGCGCGGCCAGCGCCTCCAGGATCGGTGGCGAGGCGTGCGCCGGCGGCAGCCAGAGATGGTCCCCTGATCGGAACGATGCAGCCGCTTCCTCTGGCGTGGACAGCTTGCTGGAGTAGTCCGCCTCCCAGTCGACTGTCAGATCGCGCTCAGCCATGGACGCCTCTCCTGCTCGCGCTTAAACCGAGTCGCCCCTAACCAAGCGGCGTGACATCCTGTCGCCTCCTGGTCCGGCCTGGCCTGACCTGACCTAGACTGCGCCCCGCCCGGAGCGGCGGGTAGTATACCCGCGCAGGAATTTCAGCGATTGGAAAACACCAATGACCACCGTGCAGCGCATGGGCTTCGGCATTTTCATGGCCCCCTTCCATCGCATCGGCGAGAACCCCACGCT
>JAPUIR010000172.1 GCA_027296805.1 Chloroflexota bacterium
CGCGTCTTCGCCCTCGTCGTTGCGGCCGAAATGCTCGCGCTTGAACGGCGAACCTTCCGGGATCGCCTCAGCCACGAAGTCGTTCGGTTGGGGATCGGTCATAGCCCCGGCAAGCGTTGAATCCGCGTCGACCGGATGGCCCGCGGCGCCGCCGGATCGTACCATCGACCCACAGCGCGACCGCCGCTGAGCCGAAGAACTGAGCTCCGTCCTGCGCGCCACTATCGACCCCACCCGCCTGCGCTACTACCGCACCAACCTGCGTCGCTGGTTCGCCCGTGAAGGCCGCGACCTGCCCTGGCGCCACACCCGCGACCCCTATCGCATCATGGTCTCTGAGATCATGCTGCACCAAACCCAGGTGCCCCGCGTGCAGCCGGTCTACGAACAGTTCATCGACCGCTTCCCCAGCCTGGAGGACGTCGCGGCGGCCCCCCTTCACGAGGTCAAAGCGATCACCGATCCCCTCGGCTACAAGCGGCGCGGCGGCTACATCAAGCAAGTCGCTGACGACGCGGTCGAGTATCGGGCAGGTGAGCTGCCGCGGACCGTCCCGGAATTGATGAAGCTGCCCGGCATCGGCCGCTACACCGCGGGCGCCATCATGACCTTCGCCCACGAGACCCCCGCGCCGATCCTCGATACCAACGTGGCGCGAGTGCTGGGGCGCTGGTTTGCCGGCGCCATCCCGGAAGCCGACGGCGACACCCTGCGTGCCAAGCGCCTCTGGGCCCTCGCCGATGCCATCCTGCCTCGGCGAGGCAATTTCCGCCGCCCCGCCTGGGAGATCAACCAGGGCTTGATGGACTTGGGCGCGCAGCTCTGCATCGCTCGCAAGCCCCGCTGCGACCGCTGCCCGCTTCGCCGCCGCTGCCACTACGCGCAACCGGACCGTGCCGTACAGGAGGCGGACATCGTCGTCTGGGACGACGCCGGTTAGTCGCTGCCACTATCCAGCAAACGCAGGAGCGGCCCCTCGCTGAACAGCCCCTCCACCGGTCCGATCCCCAGCCGATCGTAGATGTAGGTCGGGATCCCAATGTCGGCCAGATAGAGGTCGCCCACTGCTGCCGCCGCGTCACCGCGCAGCAGCCCCGTCTTCGGCAGCGCCAGCGTCACCGTCATGCTCGCCACCACCCCGAACGAAAAGACGTCGCCGGTCGTCGCATCGAATCCGGTCGGCAGGTCCACCGAGACCACGGTCGGCGGAGCACGGTCAAGCACCGCGTCGACCAGCACGGCCGTGTCCCCCTGCAGGGGTCGATCCATCCCGTAGCCCACAAGCCCGTCCACCACCACGATCGCTTGGTCCAGCGCCTGCGGGAAGCGCTCGTCGAAGTCGGGCGCACCCGGCCACAGCGCCCGCAGCCCATCGCGGTGCAGCGTGTGCAACTGGTGGGCGGGCGCCCCCACCAACGACCCCGGCGCCGTCGTCAGCGCCACCTCAATCTTGTAGCCCCAGTTGCGCAGATGTCGCCCCGCCGACAGCGCTCCGCCTCCGTTGTTGCCCCGTCCGGCCAGGATCAGCGCCGTCGGCGCGTCGTCCGTGGAGGCTTGCGGAGGTGGCAGGTGGTCCCGTGCGATCGTCGCCACGGCCCGTCCCGCGTTCTCCATCATTTGCAGCAGATCCAACTTGGCGTCATTGATCGCCAGCCGATCGACCTCGCGCATCTGCTCGGCCGTCACCGCCGGCACCTCGGCCGTCGCTCGCAGGGGATAGAGGTTGAACGATTCACTAGCCATGGATCGAGTATGCGAGCCGCCACCCAAGGAGTCCAGCGCGGATCGACGTCCGCCTGATACCCTCGCGCACCGCTGAAGTAAGAACGCGAGGGCAGTGGACTACCGAATCGAAGTCGCCCTCTACGTCGACGCCTCCCGCCGGCAGGTCTGGGACGTGCTGCAGGACCTCCCCGCCTGGCCCGAATGGGATCCCTACATCGTCGACATGGTCCGCGACGATGGTCGCGCGTCCGTCGGCCAGCACTGGCTGCCCGGCACCCGCTGGAACGAGCGCGTCCGTCGCGGCCCCTTTGCTCCCCGCTTCCGCCTCACCACGACCGGACTCACCCCCGGCCGCTACGTCGAATGGACGGCGCGCTATCTCTTCGTCACCGGCATCCACGGCTGGAGCATCGCCGACGCACCTGCCGGGGTCACCCTCCGCAGCATCGAGACCTTCCGCGGCTGGGCGCCCTTAATCTGGTCCGCGCGAATCGGTTTTTCGCTGTTTCGCGTCCGTCGGATGACGGAGGTGCACCTCGGGGCGATGGCCCGCCGCGCCGAGCAACTCCCTTAAAACCAGCGCCCGGGTGCCGATTGGCACCCGGGCTGGTCAGGAGGCGGACAGGGCGAGCGAGAAACCCTGTCCGTTCTGAGATCCGCTCCGGTTGGGGAGCGGGGACTCACGTTTGAGGGTTGAGCCGGGGACGGTCGAGGGGGGGTGAGGACGACTCGCGCCTGCGAATCGACATAAAAATAGCCGATCCGTAGGGCACGGTCGGCTTCTGAGAAACACAAACTCCCTCAGTCGCCTACGGGGTTAGCTGTCGGGTTCGGCACGAAGGAGTTTGCCTAAGGGCGCCTGCCTGACGGCACTTGCCCTATTCACCCCAAGTTTTGGGTTCCCCGTTCTCTCTTTCGAGAGATTCGGCCCAAACGCTATTCAGTTGTGCGCCCATTCTACCGCATCCACAGGAGGAACGCGACTCAGCGACGATTCAACTCCATACAGTCAAGCTCCACTTTACATTCGCCTTACGTAACCAAGCGTCGTCACCAAGCTTTGCCCCCAATCGCTCGGCCTGGAACCGGGGCGCCCGCTCAGTCCCCCAACGACGCCAAGAACTCCTCGACGGCGGCATTCCAGATGGCCGGCTGGTCGTAGTTGCACCAGTGGCTCGCCTCCGCCACCACCACGGGGCCCGTCGCATTGGGAATCTTGGCGGCCATGTACTCCGACGAGTTATGGAAGGGCGTGTCGCCGTCCCCCACCAGCACG
>JAPUIR010000173.1 GCA_027296805.1 Chloroflexota bacterium
TCCCCGATCGCCTTCGCCACGTTCGAGAACTCCATGGGGATGATCCACTTGGTGCTCTCCCCCTGGCCCAGCGTGCGCAGCATGTCCAGGTACTGCAGCCCCATCGTGTTTGCGTGCACCCCCTGCGCCGCCTCGTTGACGTTGCGCATCGCCTGCGCGAACCCTTCCGCCTCCAGGATCGCCGACTGGCGCGCACCCTCAGCGCGGAGAATCGCCGACGCCCGGTCCCCCTCAGCCCGCAAGATCTGCGACTGCTTGTCGCCGTCCGCCACGTTGATCTGGGAGTCGCGTGTGCCTTCCGACTCTGTGATGTCGGCGCGGCGCGTCCGCTCCGCCGACATTTGCCGTGTCATCGCCTCCTGGATCTGGGGCGGCGGTGAAATCTCTCGGATCTCCACCGCCGTCACCTTCACGCCCCAGCGGCTCGTGACCTCATCCAGCTTCACTTGCATCTGCGCGTTGATGTATTCACGCCGCGAGAGCACCTCGTCCAGGTCCATCTCGCCCAGCACCGCGCGCAGCGTCGTGGTTGCGAGCTGCCGCGAAGCGCCCAAGAAGTTCTGAATCTCCAGCACCGTCTTCTCGGGCTCCACCACTCGCAGGTAGATCACGAAGTCCACATCGACGTTCGCGTTGTCCTTCGTGATGTTGGTCTGCGGTGGCACGTCGAAGAAAAGCTCGCGGGTATCGACCTTCGTCGCGCTTTGGAGCACCGGGATTACCCAGACCACCCCTGGCCCCTGCATCCCCATGAATCGTCCCAACTGAAACTTCGCCAAACGCTCATAGGGCCGGATGAAGTTGATGATCGCCATGAATGGACTCCTTGCGGACCGCTCGGTCCTCCCGGAGTCTAACCGAGTCGACGAAGTTTCCGGACCCGTCCGTACAATGAGTTCCTGGATCGAACGATCACGATCGGAGCCCACCGCAGAGCCGATGAGTCAGCCTCCACCCGCTCCGCCTTCCCGTCCCCGTCGCGTCCCTCTCCGACGCCGCCCCGCCTGGGCCTGGCTCCGTCTCTTCCGGCCGGTTGCCCTGCTTACAGGGGTCGGTGTCGCGCTCGGCGCCGCGTTCACCCTCGACAATGGCTCGCCGGCCTGGCATGAGGCGCTGGCCGTTGCCATCGTGATGGCGGGACTGCTCGCCGCGGCCTCCGCCTTCAACGACGCTGAAGACGCCGAGTTCGACCGCGACGCTCATGTCTGGCGTCCGATCCCCGCCGGCTTCGTCACTGTCCCCCAAGCCCAACGCGCGGCCGCCGCATGGGCCCTGACCGCTCTGATCGCCGCCGCGACCCTCGGCTGGATCCCCTTCCTCCTCGTCCTCGCGACCGTCGCGCTGGCCTACCTCCACTCGGCGCGGCTCAAGCCCGGCAACTTCGCCTGGCTCGCCTGGGCGCTCGCCTTCGCTCTCGTCCCGCTTTGGATCGCGGAGGGCGTTGATGCCTTCGACCGCGTGCTCTGGTGGGCCTTCCCCGTCGGCATGACCGCCGGCCTGGCCATGTACCTCACCGTGAAGCTGCCCGACTACGAACGTGACGACAGCGACGACGCGCACAACCTCCTCCACTGGCTCACCATCGACTATGCGGTTCCGGTCGCCTGGGGAGCGGTTGGCGCCCACATCGTCATGGCGGTCGCCTCAGCCAACTTGGAGTCTCTGCGCGCGGAGTGGATCATCCCGGCCGCCTCCGTGGCGATCGTCCTCGCGCTCGTGATGATGGGCATCCTCTTCTTCGGCGTCACTGAACGGCGCCTCGTTTGGCAGCGCTGGGTCCTGAGTCTCGCCATCGTCGGCATGGAGATCGGCTGGCTCGGATCGATCATCCCCTGACGCCCTGGCGCAAATCCGATCGGCCGGACCGCCTTCGGCTAGGACTCTCGTCGCGGCGGCAGTCCCACCTTATCCTTCACCTCGGCCAGCACCGGCCTAGCGATCTCCGCGGCCCGGCGCGCCCCCTCCGCCAGCACCGCATGGACCTGGTCTGGGTCCGCCTCCAACTCCCGCCGTCGCTCGCGGATCGGCCGAAAGAAGTCGTTGATCGCATCGGCCAGGATCCCCTTGCAGTCCACGCAGCCGATCCCGGCCGTCGTGCACTGCTCGTAGATCCAGGGCCGCTTCTCGGGGTCGAAGAACTCATGCAGCGAGTAGACGTTGCACACCTCCGGCCGCCCCGGATCCGACCGCAGCCGCCGCTGCGTGTCCGTTACCGCCGATCGCACCCGCTTCTCCGTCTCTTCCTCACTCGACGCGATCTCCACGTGGTTGTTCAGCGACTTGCTCATCTTGTTCGTGCCGTCCAGCCCCACCACGGCCGGCGCGTTCGTCAACTCCGCCTCCGGCTCCGGAAACGTCTCCCCGAAGTGACGGTTGAAGCGCCGCACGATCTCCCGCGCCAGCTCCAAGTGCGGCAACTGATCCCGCCCCACCGGCACCTTGTTCGCCTTGTACAGCACAATGTCCGCCGTTTGCAGCACCGGATAGCCCACCAGCCCGTAGTTCACATTGTCGGGCTGCGCGCGCGCCTTCTCCTTGAACGTCGGCACCCGCAACAGCCACCCATTCGGCACCACCATGCTCAGGATCAGATGCAGCTCCGCGACCTCCGGCACATGGCTCTGCACATACAGGATCGTCCGCTCCGGATCGATCCCCGCCGCGAGCAGATCGAGCGTCGTCTCGAAGACGTTCGCCTTCAGCTCGTCCGTCTCGCTCAGCGTCGTCAGCGAGTGGTAGTCCACCACCGAGTAGATACAGGGGTACTTGTCTTGTAGCGCCACGAAGTTCTGGATCGCGCCCAGATAGTTGCCGATGTGCTGACGGCCGGTGGCGCGAATCCCCGCGAACACCCGATCCTCGGCCATGCCCCGCTCCGTTCGCTCGTCTACATCGTCTCCGGCGCGTCGATCCCGATCAGATCGAGCGTCCGCGCCACCGTGGTCTTCGCCGCCAACGTCAGCCGCAGCCGTGCCCGCGAGAG
>JAPUIR010000174.1 GCA_027296805.1 Chloroflexota bacterium
CCGACCTCGACACCGCCTGGCGCGAGACGCCATCGCCCACCGCCAGCAACCCCTCCGCTCCCGGTGGCCTCCTCGAAACCACCGCCAACGATCAGGGCACCGGCCTCTACAAGAAAGCCTTCGAGACCTACATCCAGCACGGAGAGCGCGCCACCCTCGCCCTCGGCGTGCCCTACGTCAAAGCACTCACCGAAGGCACCGACTCCGAAGGCGGCCACCTCGTCCCCATCGACTGGCAGGCCCAGATCATCCAGGCCGCCGGCGCGCGGGCCGGGCTCCGCGCCCAAGTTACCGCCGTCCCCACCAGCCGCGACTCCGTCGAGTGGCCCACCATCGAAGGCGCCGACGACGTCCACTCCAGCGCCGTGCGCCGCACCTGGGTCGATGAGCAACCCGAGGAAGGCGCCGCGGACACCGAGCCCACCTTCGGCGCGGTCCGCATTCCCGTCCACACCGCCATGCTCACCACCAAGGCCAGCCGCAACCTCGTCGAAGACAGCGCCGTCCCCTTCACCCAGATCCTCGCGACCCTCTTCGCGGATGAAGTCCGCCTGGCCGACGAAGAGTCCTTCCTCAGCGGCGATGGCGTTGCCAAGCCACTCGGCTTGCTCAACACCCCAGACGTGCCCAGCGTCGTCACCGGCAGCGCCGCCGCCATCACCGCCGACGGCCTCGTCGACCTCTTCTACGACCTCCCGGCCCAATACCGCGACAACAGCATCTTCATCATGAACAGCGCCACCGAAGACGCCGTCCGCAAGCTCAAGGACGACAACGGCCAATACCTCTGGGTCGGCGGCTTCGCAGCCGCGCCGGAGACCTTGCTCGGCCGCCCCGTGCTCTCCTCCGAGTTCATGCCAGCCGTCGCCGCCAACGCCACCCCCATCGCCTTCGGCGACTTCCGCCGCTACGTCGTCGTCGACCGCGTCGGCTTCACCATCCAGCGCATCGACGCGGACCAGCAGCTCGCCGAGAAAAACCAGATCGGCTTCGTCGGCCGTCAGCGGGTCGGCGGGCGCGTCGTCCAGCCCCGCGCCTTCCGCCTCCAGACCGTCAGCGCCTAACCCCCCCTCTCTCCCACCAGATCCCTCCCCACACACCATTGGACCCTCCCCACACAGAGTTGGAATTGCCCGTGACCATTCAAGAAGCCCTCAAATACGACGACGGTCAGATCGACCCCGACGCCTACCCCATCGGCACCGCCAACGGCGCCTGGGTCTCCATGGCCGACTTCACCGAAGCCGCCGCCATCGTCATGGTCGGCCTCATGGGCGCGACCGCCACCGTCACCGCCAAAGTGGAACAGGCCCAGAGCGCGACCGGCACCGGCGCCAAGGACCTCGCCGGCGCCTCCGTTTTGATCGACCAAGCCGCCGGCGCGGGCGACGAGATCGCCACCGTGCCCTTCCGGGCCGAGCAGCTCGACATCGCCAACGGCTACACCCACGTCCGCCTCTCCGTCGCCACCGCGGGCGCCAGCGTCGATTACGGCGCGGCGCTCGTGCGCGGCGGCGCCGGCCGCCTGCCCCAGACCAACACCTAGCCACCTGCCCCAAAACCAACACCTAACCCAGCTCGGAAGAAGCGACACCCGTCATGGCGCTCCTCACCGCGGCCGACGTCCGCGCCCACGTCGAAACCCCGCTCGACGATGTCGCCCTCCAGCGCATCATCGATCGCCTCGACACCGACATGATCCTCCGCGCCGGACCCCACAGCGGGCCCCTCACCGAGGTCCTGCCGGGCGCGACCCCGTCGGTCTATCTCGGCCGCCCCGTCGCGTCGCTCACCTCCGTCCGCGAAAGCGAACGCATCCAGCTCTCGACCCCCAGCCTGGATCTCAGCCTCGACCTGACCCTCTGGGCCGACGAAGGCCGCATCGAACGTCGGCCCGCCGCCGCCCGCTTCGCATCAGTGGTCGAGGTCGTCTACGACCCCGTCGACGACCTCGACCGCCGCAAGCGCACCCTGCTGGAACTGGTCCGCCTCGACCTCGCCCAGTCCGGCCGCTCCCGGGAGCGCGTCGGCGAATACCGCTACAGCGGCCTCGACTACGAGACCCACCGCGAAGCCCTGCTCCGCGAGCTGCGTCCCTTCCTCACCTTGGAGTAAGCCCGTCCTTACCAGGAGCGATACATGATCCGTGGACTCGTTCACCGCTGCACCGTCTGGACCCCCGCGGGACAAGCCACCGACGCCTACGGCCAGCCCGCCCCCACCAGCTTCGCGACGGCCGCGACGGACGTCCCCTGCCGCCTCTCCCTGATCGACGCCGATCGCCCACTCGCGCTGCTGCGCGCAGAGCAATCCCTGGGCCCCGGCGACCGCCTCACCGACGTGCAGACTCCCGCCGGTCAGTCCGTCGATCCGGGACCATTCGCCGTCCTCTCCATCGAGCGGCTGGTGGGTCGCGCCGGCGTCGCCTTCCAGCGCTGCCAGCTCCAGCGCCTGATCTCCTTGGACCAAACGTAAGCGTCATTCGACCAGACCAGCAGCCCAGAAAGCACGCGGACCATGCCCACCTTCCGCCTCACCCGCTGGGACCCCCAGCCCAGCCGCGACCTCGCCGTCACACGCGCGGCGCGCTGGCTTGAGATCGCCACCGACGTCGCCACAAACACAGCACGCGGGCGCGCCCCGGTTCGCACCGGCCGCCTCCGACGCTCGATCGTCGCCCTCAACCTGACCGGACCCATCGGACGACAATCCGCCGGCGTGCTCGCCGCCGCGCCGTACGCACTCTGGGTCGAGATCGGCACCCGCTACACCAACGCTCAGCCCTACCTCCGACCAGCGCTGCAAGCCGTCCTCCGACTCAACCGCGGCATCATCAACCTCGCGCGCCGGGATCGTAGGGGCAGCGATGGCGGCAGTGCTGGCCCAGGCACTAACAGCGGAGGCGCCGCGTGACCCTCCCCATCGACCCCCTCGCCGCCCTCCTCGACCACCTCCGCGCCGATCCCGATCTCACGGCTCTGATCGACGATCGCCTCTACGGCCTGGACCGTCCCCGGGACGCCGCCGGTGCGGCCCTCACCGCCACCTTGCGCGGCGGCATCGCCCGCCCCGGCTTGCCCCTCGCCGACCTCCGTGTCGAGATCCGCTGTTGGGGCGGTACCGG
>JAPUIR010000175.1 GCA_027296805.1 Chloroflexota bacterium
TCCTCCTCGCCGCTCCAGGCCGGAACCTCCATCTCCTCCATCCACGACTCGCGCGTGTACGGCGTCCCCCGCCAGGGGTGCCCCTGCCGCTCCAAAGTCTCCAGCGTGCTCTGGACCGCCTCGGGCATCCGCGCTTCCTCCATCACCAGGCTGCGGCGCATATCGACGATGGTGCGTACGTGCTCGATGAAGACGGGACAGGCCTCCTGGCAGGCGCCGCACGTGCGACAGGCCCAGAGCGATTCGTCCCGCACGACGCCCCCCACCAACGCCGGAGCGTCGTCCAAGCCCTCATCGATCGGGAGTCCACGCGCGAGGTTGGCGACCTTGCGTTCACCAACGTCGGTCAGGTGCTGTTTGAGGTCCTGCACGATGTGCATCGGCGAAAGCGGCTGCCCCGCGATGTCGGCCGGGCATTGCTCCGTGCAACGGCCGCAGCGCACGCAGACATCCAGTTCGAAGAGTTGCTTGGAGGAGAAGTGCTCGATCTGGCTGACGCCGAAGTGCTCCTGCTCCTCGATGTTCTTGATCATCGGGATCTTGCCGGGCGCAGCCGTGCTCTTGAGGAAGGCATTGATCGGCGCGTAGATCAGGTGGTTGAGCTTCGTCAGCCCCAACAGGCTGATCCACGACAGCGCCGTCACCATGTGGAACCACCACAACGCCTGGTGCGCGTCCAGCAGCGTCTCCGTATCGACCCGGCTAAACATCTCCGCCACCACAAAGCCCACCGGGGACCAGTGCGACCAGTTCGGGTGCTCCGCAATCTCCGACGTCTGGATCCGCAGCCCCTCCACCAGGAAGCCCGTGATCAGCAGGGTGCCCAGCCCACCCACGATCAAGTAGTCCTCCCAGGTCGGCAGCCAAGCCGTGCGCGGCCGCACCCAGCGGTGCGCCACCGCCATCCCAACCCCCACGATCCCGATCAAGCCGAAAATGTCGCCCACCAGCGAGTAGCCCAGATAGCGGCCCCCTACGAGGATCTGGACCTGATCGTCGGGCAGGTAATCGTCGATCGCCAGCAGCAGGGTCACCAGAAACAGCACGATCATGCTGCTCATGATGCAAAGGTGCATCACGCCCGAGTAGGGATCTTGCAGCACCCGCTCCGTGCCCAGCCCGCCCCGTCGCAGCAGTGCCAGCCGCTGCCGGGGGTTGCTGATCGTGGCGACGATCGCGCGCCAGGTGCGCGGATCCAGGCTCAGGTCGTGCTCGCCCAGGAACCAGACCCGCGAACGACGCAGGATCCCGTAGGTCAGGATTACCGCCACGATCGGCAGCAACCCGTACAGCACCCAGAAATTGTCGACGTTAAAGAAGATCTCGCGATGAGGTCCGTCGATGCGGGCCGTCTCCACGACGCTGATGGCGGCCAGCCCGCCCAGCGGCAGCCACAACGGGATCGCCAACCCGCCGATCGCCTTGGTCGACCGCAGGCCTGGCCTTGTCGACCGCGGTCCCGACCCGGACTTCGCGCCGGACTCGTTCGATCGGTCGCGCCGGGCAGCGAGCGTCCCGCGCGCCACGCCGCTCACCCTGCCGCTCTTGATGTCGATCGGTCCGGCCATGCGTCCCGTTCTCTGCTCGCGGCAACCCGCTCAAGACGCGCGCCCGCGCTGACAACTCTACAAGCTGTCCCACTCCGCCGCGCGGCGTACCGCCGGCGCACTCTCGAAGGGCGGCTAGTCGTTGTCCGCTTCGCCGTGCGCCTTGCGAATGTCGTTCTTGAGCAACTTGCCCATGTGGTTGCGCGGCAACTCATCGACGATCGCCAGGTACTGCGGCGCCTTGTACGAAGCCATCCGCTCCCTGCAGTAGTCCCGCAACTCCTCCAGGGTCAGCGCCTGCCCCTCCCGCAGCACGACGACCGCCTTCACCGTCTCCCCCCACTCGGCGTCCGCCACTCCGATCACCGCGACCTCCACCACCGCCGGATGCTCCTCCACCACCTGCTCCACCTCGCCCGGCGCGATGTTCTCGCCGCCCCGAATGATGAGGTCCTTCGTCCGGCCGGTGATGAAGAGGTAGCCGTCCCCGTCCAGATAACCCACGTCGCCGGTGTGCAACCAGCCCCCCTGGATCGCCTCGCTCGTCGCCTCTTCCTGCTTGTAGTAGCCCTTCATCGTGCGGGCGCTCATCACGCAGATCTCGCCCTCGTCGCCGGCCGCCAGCACCTTGCCGTCCGGCGCCTGAATGCTGACATCCACATCGTCCATCACCTTGCCCACCGACCGCAGCCGGCGCTCCTTCATCTCCACCTCTTCCGCCGTCCCCTCCAGACGATGGTCGTCCGGGCCCAAGAACGTGATCGACGAGGTCGACTCCGTCTGCCCGTAGGCGTTCATCAGATCGCAGTCGAAACGGTCGATCGCCTCCCGCACAACCTCGTACGGCATTGGCGCCGCGCCGTAGGTCACCAGCTTCAACGTCGCGCCGGTAAAGTTCGCGAAGTCGTCGTGCTCCATGACCCGCTTCAGCATCGTCGGCACAACCATCGAATGAGTCACCCCAACGCCGTCCACCGCCTCCATCCAGCCCTCCGGCGTGAACTGCGGCAGGATCACCAGCGTGCGACCGCCCCAGATCGACGAGATCATCGCCGTCGCACCCGCGATGTGAAAGAGTGGCACGCTCAGCAGCGTCTTGTCGTGC
>JAPUIR010000176.1 GCA_027296805.1 Chloroflexota bacterium
GCGTCGCCCTCGACCTCCTCGCCAGCGGCCGCATCTCCGGCGACGCCCTGGTCTCCGAAGCCAGCTTCATCGAGCTGGATCAGATCCAGGAGACCTTCGAGGGCCTCATGCAACCCTCGTCCCAGCTTCAGATCCTGATCAAGCTCTGATCGCATCGCCGTCGGCCAAACGACGAAGAGTCCGCCCGCGCGAACGCGATCCGCTGTGACGTTCCGCCACTCGATGGCATGCGAAGCGCCCATCGCTCCCGCGACGCGATCGCGCTGGTCGCGCCGGTCGGGGCGCGGATAGGGTGTCCCTATGTTTGGACGCTGGTTCTCGACGACCTTCGCGGCGATGGCCGAGCCGAACTTTCGCATCCTCTGGGTAGGCTCCCTGTTCGCCACCCTCGCCTTCATGATGATGTTCGTCACGCAGTCCGTCGTCGCCTTCGAACTGGCGGGAACGAATAGCGCTGTCGGGATCGTCAGTCTCGGCGTCGGTGTCACCATGCTGATCCTCGGCCCCTTCGGCGGCGTCACGGCGGACCGTGTCTCCAAGCGCAAGCTGATCATCTTGGGCCAGGGCTCGGCGGTGGTGCTGTTCGCCGTGATCGGCGTTCTCCTCGTGAGCGACGTGCTGACCTTGCTCATGCTGATCCTGCTCACCGCGGCCCTTGGCCTCGGCTTCGCCTTCATGGGTCCGGCCCGGCACGCCTATGTCGCGGACCTGGTGGAGCCGCGCGCACTCCCGAACGCGGTCGCTCTCAGTCAGCTCGGCCATGGCGGGGGGCAGATCCTCGCACCCGTGCTGGCAGGCGTGCTGCTCAGTACCGCCGCAATCGGATCCGGCGGGACCTACCTGATGATGGCCGTCCTCGTCTTCATCGGCGTCGCCAGTATCGGGATGTTGCCTTCGACGCCTGGCCGAGCGGCGAGCGAGCGCGGCTCCGTCTTGCACGATCTGCGCGCCGGAGTGAACCACGTCCGGTCCCGACCCACGCTGCGGCTCATTCTCCTCCTCTTCGTCGCCGTCATCGTGCTCGGTTCTCTCTTCCGCGTCGTTCTGCCCGCCTTGCTCGAACGCCACCTCGATCGCGATCCCACCGACATCGGCCTCATGTTCTCGATCAACGCCGTCGCCGGTTTCACCGTCAGTCTCGGAATGGCGGGCCTCGTGGGCACTCGTTGGGTCTGGCCCGCGCTCTTCGTCCTCACCTTCATGCTGGGCGTGGGCTACTTCGCCCTGGCCGCCGCCCCCTCGTTCGGGTTCGCCCTGCTCTCGATGGCGCTGATCGGCCCGGGCTTCAGCAGCTTCATCCTGCTCTCGCAGACCGTGATCATGGCCAACACGGCCCCCGCCTTCTACGGCCGGGTGATGTCCCTCACCATGCTGGCCTTCGGTCTGCAGAGCATCGTGGCGCTTCCCTTCGGCATGCTCGCCGACGAGATGGGCGAGCGAGAGGTGATTGTCTTGCTCGGCATCGCGACGCTAGGAGTCGTGGTCCTCGGCCTGATGGGTTATGCCGGTATGCGTCGTCGTCTGCCTGTCGAGGTAGCCAGCGATCTCATGGCGGTCGCGGTACGCGAAGTGCCGATGATGGCCAAACAGAAGCCCGGGCGTAGGCCGACCCCGAGCTAGGGCGACGGGCGCCGCGTGCGATAGTCGACCGCGCTAGCCGTCCTCAAGCGGCCGCTCACGCAGCAGCTCCCTGGCCGCCTTTTGCCGCTCGTACGCCGGCTTCTCGAGCGGAAGGTCCCTGTTGTAGCCGCGTGCTCGGATCAGAGCGACCACGTATCGGCGCAAGAACCCCAGTCGGCCCAGCTCGCGGTACTGACCGACGTGGACCAGCTCGTGGACGAGGAGGTCCAGGTCCGCGCGCTTCTCCTCGTTGCGATACCAGATGCTATCGCCGTGTGTGATCGCGCCCATGCGCTGCAGCCGCAAGTACCTCGTCCAAAGCCCGCCCACATTCAGGCGGACCGCCTCAAGATCGACGTTATCGTCGACGAGGCCGCTTTCCTCGAGCCAGGCGCGTTGGTTGGCGGGAATACGCATCGCTGAACCTTTCTCACGCAGCGTAGTGAATCCAACGAAAGCAAAGTACGCAGCCGCCCCCCCGCGAGTTTCCACGAGCGACCTCCAGACAACGCAACAGACACTCCTTCCTCGAGGGACGACACGTCCCTGCGGACCGAGCCTCAATCTCCGCCTCCGCCATCCGATGATCGAGGTAACGGATTGTTTGGGCCAATGTTTCGCCTGCATGGACGCTTTCGTTTCCGACGCACCCCAGCCCTCGACCTGAACCCGCCGAGGGCAGACGGCCGCGGCTCGGGTTGTCCTCACCTCGCTGGCGCAGGCCTCAGTGTCATGAACCAGGGTGTCGCGAGCGAAAACGCGCGCTGCACCCGCTACGCCTCCGCCTACCCGATCCATCTCGCCTACCAGAAAATTCACTGCATCACCTCGCGCCACGAGCGCTGCCCCGTCTTTTTGGGTATCGAGGAGCGACCCTGCCCTCCAGAGGTTTCTCGTCGTGCCGCCGATCGCCGCCGTCGAGCGCGTCGAATCCTGACCGCCACCACCGTCGTCGTCGCCCTCGGCCTGCCCTTCGCGGTGGCCGCGGCGGACTTCGTGTCGCACGGGCCGCCTCCGCCACTCGACATGTCCCAGGCAGCGCGGGCGATGCTCCTCCAACCGATCGACGAGCTCGAAATAACCTTCATCAGCATGAACCCTGGATCCGGAAGCGGGATCGACCAGCAAACCTGGTTGCTCACACCGGCAGAGGCCCAGCTATCGCCCGCGGCGTTCGGTCCTGCGCTGGCGCCGGTTCCCTCGCGGGCGCCGTCGCCGGACATGAGTCTCCCCCGCTTCGACCGCGCCTCCGTCGCCTGGACTGGAACGCCGGCCGATGAATGGGCGCTGCTCGAGGCCTACGCTCCTGCCTTGCCTGCGACGGGCAGCGAGGAGCCAGACTCAGCCTTGGCCACATTGAGCTCGTGGGACGAGACCATCACCTGGGTCATGAAGTCCGGTGACAGCCTCAGAGCCATCGCTGAGGATTTCGACACGACCGTGGCTGCGCTTGAAACGCTCAACGACTTCGAGCCGAACGCGATCCTTCTCATCGGGCAGAAGGTGCTCGTGCCCGTTGGCTTCCGGCTTCCCCTCTAACCTCAACGACCAGAGTCGCTAGCCGTCCTTGAGTGGCTGAATCACTTGCTCGGCGAATCGCTCCACGAGATCCGTTGACGTGACATGACCGAAGTCCAGCACAAAGTGCGAGATGCCAAGGTCCGCCCAGCGCCGCAAGGTCGACAGCCACTCCGCCACCTCCTCATCGGAAGTGGGCAGCGGCGCCTCGCGCGTCGCGCTGATCTCGATCGACCCGGGGTCGCGCCCGGCCGCCTGCGCGGAGCTGAGCACGATGTCTCGCTTCCGGATCCAGTCCTCTTCGTTGGGAGTCATGACGGTGTTCCACATGTCGGCCTGCCGCCCCACCAGCGGCAGCCCGATCTGCTCGCCTTGACTGCCGATGCAGATCGGCGGCGGCGGATCGGGTAGCGGCGGCGCCATCGCGTCGCGAATCTGGAAGTGCTTCCCCTCGAAGCTGGGCGACTCCTCCGTCCACATCAGCCGGCAGATCTGGACCACCTCCTCTAGCTGACGGAGCCGCGTGGCCGTCGACGGGAACTCGTACCCGTACGCGTCGTACTCCTCTTCGCGCCAGCCCGCCCCGATGCCCAAAATGAACCGCCCCCCGGACAGCGTCTGCAGCGTGGCCGCCATCTTCGCGATCAAGGCGGGGTTGCGATAACCGTGACCGAGCACGTGGTGGCAGAGCAACACCTCGGGGAACTTGGCAGCGACCCATGTCATCGTCGTCCAGGCCTCCAGAAACGGATCGCTCTTTCGATCGAAGCCATAAAAGTGGTCTGCCATCCAGACGGAGTCGAAATGCTCGAATGCGGTCGGCAGGATCTGTTCGATCTGGTACTGCACGATCGGGACGTGGTCGCTCTCGGGCGGCCCGATCACCGGGGAGATCCAGCCGAATTTCAGCTCTGCCGCCATTGCTCGCTCCTTCGCGCTAGTCCGGGTGCTCGTTCGATCGTCGCTTCGCGCTCGACTGGAACGCTAGCGGGGACCCGCCGCAAGACCAAGACCATGGCGAGCTAGGCCACCGCGGGCGGCGTCTCGAGGGACCTGGAACATCGCCATGTCAGACGTCGGGCGAAGTCAGGCGTCGGACGAAATCAGTCGGCGCTGGACGGACGCGATGGCCGCACGCAGCCCCTTCTTCAGCGCCGCCATCTCCTCCTCCGTCAGGTCATCGAGGTCGGCGGCGAAGCGGCGCAGACTCGCCTCCCCGAGTTCGTGGAGGTAGGCGCGCCCGTTCCGGGTGAGACGCACGACCCGCGCGCGGCGATCCGCGGGATCCCGGTCGCAGCGCACCAGTCCGCGGTCCTGCAGGCTGGAGAGGAGCCCGTTCACGTGCGAGCGACGCACCTGGAGATGGGCCGCCAGCTCGTTCGGGCGGCGGTTCGCCCGCTGCGTAATCGCCAAGAGCAACCGCAGCTCGCTCTTGGAGCAATCCGCGGACGGCCCCGTGGCAGCCCGCTGCGAGCGCAACGCCGTCAGCTGGTCCGCCAACCGCGCAAGCTCTGTCAGCGCCGCCACGGCGGACGGAGCCAACATCGTCGGGCGTCGGGACCGCTCGGCGCCGCCGGACTGCGGGATCGACGTGGAGGTCTCGCTCCGCTCCATGATCGCTCGCTCTGGCCTTCCGGCCCGCCGCGCGTACCCACTCACCAGACATACGCGTGCGGCCGCGATTTCGATCGCTACACCGATGCTTCAGTCGCGCATCGCGGCTTCGCACCTGCGATCCGCGCACCTCTCGATCTCCTGGTCTCTGAAGCGGCAGCGCTAAGAACTACCTGCGACGCCGCGAGGGGGTGCGAGCTGACGCTGTCCAGCCTCCGTCCACGACGATCGCCTGGCCCGTGACGAACGAGGAATCCTCGCTGGCGAGCCAGAGCGCGGCTTGGGCGATATCCGTGGGCTGGCCGGCGCGGGGGATCGGCTGTAGATCGGCCAGCTGGGTGGCCAGCTCCTCGGGGTCGCGACGACCGCCTCGACCCGGGTTATCGTAAATCAGGGGCGTCAGGATTCCGCCGGGGCAGATGCAGTTCGCGCGGATGCCACGCTCCGCATAGTCGATCGCGCAGACGCGGGTGAGCTGGATGATCCCGGCTTTGCTCGCGCCGTAGGCGGCCTCGTGACGGAGGGCACGCAGCCCCGCGATGGAGGCCGTACTCACGATCGCGCCGCCACCCGCTTCGACCATGGCCGGCAACGCGTACTTCATCCCCAGCCAAACCGACTTCAGGTTCGTGGCCAGGATCCGATCGAAGAGCTCTTCCGTGCAATCGATGATCTCGCCCTCGGCCAGAGCCACGCCGGCGTTGTTGAACAACACATCGAGACCGCCGAAACGATCGATGGCGCTGCGCATGAGGCTCTGGAGATCTTCGCCGGCGCTGACGTCGGCGTGGGTGTAGACGACGGACGCGCCCAGCTCGGCAGCGACCGCTTCGCCCTTCTCGTCTTGGATGTCGCCGATCACAACGCGCGCACCCTCCTCGACGAAGAGCCGCGACTGCGCGGCTCCCATCCCGGAAGCCCCGCCGGTAATCACCGCAACCTTGCCGTCCAGCTTCATTCCGTCCGCCCTTCGTTCCGTTGGGATCGCACACGGCGCGCGTCGCAGCAGGATAGGTGCTCACGTCGCGTCGCTCCCGCCCCTCCTCAGCGCGACCAAGACGAAGCCTGGACGGGTTTCCCAGATCCGCGCACGACAAAAGGCGGCCGGCGCGTTCGCCGGCCGCCTCAGAGTGTCGCTGCGATGCAGAGGCTAGAGCTGGAGCGCGGCCGGCGCCTGGGTGGCGCCCCCCAGGCCCTGGGGCCACCAGTTGTCTTCCCAGCCCTCTTCGTCCCAGATGTGCTTCAGGTTGGGCAGCACCTCTTGGCCAGTCTTGATGATGTTCTCCTTGGCCATCTCGTGGGGGATGGAACCGAACTGGTTGAGCAGCATCAAGTGGCCGACGTGGAGCGTCCGCACCACCTCTTCGAGCTGCTCCGTGACCTGAGAAGGCGTCCCCGCCACGACGGTGCCCTCGCGCATCAGGTCGGCCCAGGTGATGTCAGACTTCGCCTTGCTCTCCAGCATCTTCTCCTGGGTTTTTTCACCCTCGAACTTGTCGGACTCGCCGAACAGCGGCTTCAGGCCCTGGCTCTTCGTGAAGCCCTCTTCGATCGTGCGCACCGTGCGGTAGCCGGGCGGGTTGGTCCAGCGCGGGTCCACGTGCAGCATCTTGTTGTAGAAGTACTCCGCGTGCGGGCCGAACTTGTCGGCCACCTCTTGCTCTGAGTCGCCCACGGCGACGAGCTGGAGGAAGCCGGCCTGATACGGATTGAGCGGCTTCTCCCGCTGCTGCATCACGTTCCAGAAACCGTCCGTGTTCTTCTTGCCCGCCTTGTAACCGCCGTAAGAGAGGTAGCAATAGACGTAGCTGCGCTCCTCGCAGAACTCCCAGGTCTCCACGGACCCGCCGCCGGGGATCCAGACCGGCGGGTGCGGCTTCTGCAAGGGATGGGGCCAGATGTTGACGTAGCGCAGCTGATTGAATCGACCGTTGTAGGAGAACATCTCCTCGCTGGTCCAGGCCTTGATGATGAGGTCGTCGGCCTCCATGTACTTCTCACGGATGTGGCCGGGGTTCGCGCCGTAGCAGAACGCGGTGTCCATCGGCGTGCCGACCGGGAAGCCCGCGACCAGACGGCCGCCGCTGATCACGTCCAGCATCGCGTATTCTTCCGCGACCCGGGTGGGCGGGTCGTAGAGCGCGATCGAATTGCCCAGCACGATCAGAGCAACATCCTTGGTGCGTCGGATCAAGCTCGCTGCCATCAGGTTCGGCGAGGGCATATAGCCGTAGGCGTTCTGATGGTGCTCGTTGACGCAGATGCCGTCGTAACCCGACGCTGCGGCCAACTCGAGTTCGTCCAGCGCCTCGTTGTAGAACTGGTGCGACTTGACCGGATCGTTGAGTTCACGCGGCGGAGTGACCCAGACACTCGGGTATTGCTGGGGGAAGTCCTGGGGGAGATCCCGGTACGGCATCAGATGGAACATGTGGAACTTCATGCAACGCCTCTCTCGCCGCGAGCCGACGAGGTTCGCGGCAGTTCTGTCCAGCAGCAATCAATCTAGCACTTCTCGTTGGAGCCAGGAGCGAAAGACCGCCCGCCGCGCGCGGGCCGGTTCAGCCGTCTAGGTCTGTTGGCGTTCTACACTCCCCCAACCCACGGCGTACGACCGCGGGACCCAGGAATCGCCATGCTCAACGTCGCTGCGATCTCCGCTCAACCCCAGGCAACGCCTGCTCGATCTCCCAATCGGCGAACCGCATGACCGCAATCGACGCCCTCCTCACCGACTTAGAAGCGGCGATCGCCTCCCTCCACGACGCCATCCAGGCAGCCTCCACACAATGGGAGGCGCCCCTGCTCGAACCCGAGGGACCAACACTGCGCGGCGACGAGAGCTCGGCCACCGACGCCTGGACCCCGCGTGACGCCGCCGAGCACGCCACCTTCGGACTCGCGCTGAACGTCGAATTCGCATCCCAATCCGAAGACAGCCGAGTCTCCTCCACAACCGACTTCGCCGCAGCCTGGATGGCACGCTTCCGGGCCGGGGAGATCGACGCGCCCAGCATGTCGACCGCGGCTTCCGCGTCGTCCGCGCTGGCGGCGGTCCAGGGCAAGTCGTTCGACGCGCTGCGCCGCCTGCCGGACGACGTACTCGCCCATCCCGTGGAGTTCATGCCCGGCCAAGAGGACTACCTCGTCCAGCGCGGTGTGCCGAACGCGGGCGATGTCGCAACAGCCCTCCGCCTCAGCGTCACCCACCTGCACGACCACGCCGATCAGATTCGCCGTGCCGTCGGCCCGCCCTAGCGGGCTTCCAACCCATACACACCCAGTGCCGTGTCATGAAACATCGCGGCTCGCTCCTCTGCGGGGAAGCCAGTCGTCAGCTTCTTGAACTGGCTCCAGAGCACGGTGTTAGTCCACCTCGTCGATCTGTGCTCGCAGATTCTCCGGCCTGTAAGTGGCATCCGCGCTCCACCGCGTCCGTGCGCTCTCATCAATCGACTGGGGTGCCTCCAAGACTGTCGGCTCCTCCAGAGGATCTTCCCCAGGAGACTCTTCACGCCGGCGTGCGATCAATTCTTGGAGTTCGCGATCGTCCGGCAACGCAAGCAGTCTCCGCTTGTAGGAACGCAGCACTTTGTAAATGCCCCTTCGCGAGGGATGGATGGGCGCGAGCGGGTCTGCGTGGATTCGGGTCGCGAGGTAGTTCGCGTCGAACTCGAGCCCGTGACCCTTCGCCTTGTCCACCATCCACTCAAACGTCACATCCGCCAGGCTTCCGTCTGCTTTCGCTTCCTTTCGCGTCTGGTTGCCACCACCCACGTCGCTGTGCGCACCCGGGAACCAGGCTTGATCCAACGGCTGGTCCGAATTCGCCTCGCGCCACCAAATCGCCGGCGCGAACGCGCCCCGTTGCTCGTCGATCGCAAGCGCATGATATCCCGCCCCCACCACGGTGCTGCTGATCTTCACATCGTGGAACGCGTAGTCCCGATTGAGCCACCGCCCCAATGACGTCCGGCTCACGTGCCCGGGAATCCCAAGTGAGCCCACCGTGTCCCAAACGCCAAGACACGTGACTCCCACCCCCGGCGTCGAGTACGCGTCCCGAAAAGACTCCGCACGCGCCGAGTCCGGTCCGCCTTCATGCTCCCGGTAGATCTCGTACGCCTCCGGGAAGCGCTGCGCGTGCTCTTTCTTCAGCAGATGGCACTTCCGAATCAGACCCGCCGTGCTGCGCGAAGTGAACGCTCCCCGGCTGAAGCCGAAGAGGTAAATCTCGTCGCCGGGCACGTAGTTGTCCACCAAGAACCGGTAGGCGTCCGCGACGTTCTTCGAGAGCCCCCACCCGAACACACCCCCCAGGAAGCGATCGAGGCCGTTCCCCGTTCCAACTCCCAGGTCGTAGAAGACAACCTGCTGGGTCCCATTGTCGGTCACCGGGCGGATCGCTTGCGCCATCTTTTCAACGTTCGTCGGCTTCCCGGCGTTGCGCTTGTTCCAGGTCCCGTCGCTGCAAACGATCAGCCGCTTCATCGTCATCCCTCTCTCTTTTGCCGGCGGGGCTCGCGATCGCCGGAAGCCTAACCCCTAGAGTCCCGCTCGGAGGCCTCGCGGCCGGGGACGGGCCGCCTGCGAATTCTTTGCGCACAGTGGTGGTCCTCAACGACCCCGTCCTACGGTTGTGTCCAAGGACATCCAGTTCGAAAACGACGCTGGGCAGCAAGCGACGCTCCAGCGCGAATCACCCCCTCCACATCACGCCAGGGCTGCGACCGCGCGCTCGATCAACAGCGAATCGGCGGGGGCATGAATCTCCTCTAGGAGAGAGCGAAGCTCCTCCAAAAACGTCGTGTCGACGGGGACGATCGACGCCGCCTGGGTCAGCGTGCGCAGGAGCGCGAGTTGGTCACCGTGTGCGCGAGCGAGCGCCGCGGCGCGCGCATATCCCACAGCCACCGCGGCCGCCGGCTGGCCTTGGAGATGCAGCAGCAGCGCCCCCAAGCACTCGAGTTCGGGCAAGTGATACGCCTCGCCATACTCCTCCGACCAAGACAGCGCCCGCCGCAGAACCGCTTCCGCCTCCTCCAGCTCACCGTCGAGCAACAGCGCTTCGATCTGCATCGCCAGGAAGCGCGAGAGATCGACCGTGCTCCCCGCCTGCTCCAAACGCCGCACGCTGGCCGCGATCTCCGCGGCGGCGCCACCTTGCCCGTCCCGGGCGTTGGCCCATCCGATCACACAACCCGGCCGGTCGGCGGACTGCGCCATGTCGAAACGCCCAGCCAAGGCAGAGGCCTCCTCGGCGAGCTGGCGTGCGAGGTCGACCTGCTGCAACAAGGCCATCGCCAGACTCGCCTCCCCCGCAACGAAGGCCCGGCTGAACGGGTCGCGAAACTCCGCGCTCTGCTCGACTGCCTGCATCCAGGCCGCCTCTCCTTCCCGCAGTTCCCCCCGGTGCAGAAGCAGGTTCGCGACCAAACGCCGCGCCACCATGCCAGGATCGATCGGCGCCGTACGCACCAACCCGTCGTGCTGGGCAGCCTCGTAAGTGGCCAGAGCCAGCTCCGCGTGACGCTCGGCGCCCGGGAAATCCGCCAGCGCGTAGAGCTCCACGGCGAGCTGCGACTGCGCGAACTGGTGAGCCACGGGGCTGTCGTCGGCTCCCAAAGCGTCCACCCGTTGCGCCGCCAAGACGCGCGCCGTGCGGTGGTCCCCGCGCCCCTGGTGGTAGAGCAGCAGGTAACGCTCCGCCGCGCGGCTGTCCGGGGCGTCCGGCTGCCGATGGCTGAGCGCCTCCGCGCGCCCATACAGGGCGACCACATCCGGGTGCGCCGCCCCGCCACCAGCGACGGACGGCGCGAGCAAGGAGACGATCACCCGGAGCTCCAACTGGTCGCGATCCACCCCCGGGGACAGGTCCGCGATCAAGTCCAGGCCACGTCGCAGATGCCGGGTCGCTTCACCGAAGGCCGCCTCCGCATGAGCCCGACGCCCCGCTCGCAGCCAAGTCTCGATCGCTTCGCGGGTCGAACCCGCGCGAGCCAAGTGATGGCCCAGCAACTCCGGCTGACGCTCGGCGGTCTCGGGAAACTCTGTGCTCAGGATGGTTGCCACCCGTCCATGCAACACACTGCGCCGCGATCGCAGCAACGACTCATACGCCACGTCTCGGATCAAGGAGTGGCGAAACTGCAACGTTGGGCTTCCAACCGCCGCGGAGCGATCCAGAATCCCCGCCGTCAGCACCCGTTCCAGCCGATCGTCGAACCGGCCCGACGCTTCGTCTTCATCCACCGCCCGCAGAAGCTCCAGCGGGAAGCGCCGCCCCAGGACCGCGGCCGTCTGCACCAGCGGCTTCGCCTCGCGGAGGCGGTCGAGTCTCGCCATCAACGGATCGAGCAAGGGGGCCGGCACGCTCTCCCCGCCGCTCAGCCGCGGGGATGTCCCCTCCACCAGACCGCCCGTCTCGATCGCGGACAGCCCCAGCTCCTCGACGAAAAGCGGGACCCCTTCGCCCCGCTCGATGATCTGCGTCTCGTCGCTCGCCGAGATCGGATGGTCGACCGCCAGAGCGCGCAGAATCGTGCGGCAATCGTCCGCGCTGAGCCGCGGCAAGGTGATGGCCGACATATGAGGGAGCCACGGCCAGGGCAGCCGGTAGTCGGGCCGGTGCGTTCCGATCACCAGCGCGCGGATCTCCCCGTGACCCATCAGCCCGCCAAAAAAGTCCAGCGTGGAGGGATCGGCCCACTGCAGATCCTCGATCAGCACCACCAGCGGACGCTGCTCGCCCACCCACTGGAACCAGCGATAGAGCCCCTCTTGAATCTTGCGCCGGCGGGCCATCGGCTCGATCGCCGCCGTGTCGGCCTGGGCGCCCGGAAGCCCAAGCAGCGATTCGAAGACCGGTCCCAGACTGGGGTCCAACTCCGCCTCCGCCAGCGCACGCCCCAGACGCGCCGCCCGCGTCGCAGTGGAGTCTGTCTCCTCGTAGCGCAGGAATCGCTCCAGGTGCTCGATGATCGGGAAATAGGGCGTGGCCCGGCTGAGCTCGGCGCAACGCAGAGTGACCCAGGTGGAACTGCTGCCGCTCACGCCGCGTCGGAACTCACGGACCAAGCGGCTCTTCCCTACCCCGGGTTCCCCCGTAATCAGAACCACCTGCATCCCGGACCCGGTGCCACGCGCCCAGCGGTCGTCCAGCAACGCCATCCCTTCGTCCCGCCCCACGAATGGGGATCGATCGATCTCGTGATCCACCGCCCGGGCTGAGAGAACCCGATAGATCGACAGCGGTCGCTCCACACCGCGCAACACCGTTTCTCGCTGCGCTTCAAGCTCGACCCCGGGATCCAGCAAACGCACCGTGGCGTCGCTCACCAGGACGGCATTCGGGGGCGCCTCCCCCTGCAGACGCGCCGCGATGTTCGGCGTCTCCCCCACGATGTCGGCTTCCTCGCGCCGCTCCCCAAATCCCATCTCACTCACCACCACCAGGCCCGAATGAATCCCCACTCGCACCTCGATCCGCTCCCCCACACGGGAATCCGGCGAGCCCGCGGCCGCAACCCGCTCCAGGATGTTGAGCCCAGCGCGGACCGCCCGCGGCGCATCGTCGTCATGCGCCAGCGGATAGCCGAAGTATGCCAGCACCCCATCACCCATGAAGCGGGCCACGTGGCCGCCGAACGACTCGATCGCCCCGGCGCAGGCCGCTTGGAACTCCAGCAGCACGCCGCGCAACTCCTCCGGATCGATTCGGCCGGAGAGCGACGTGGACTCGGCCATATCGCAGAACATCACCGTCAGATGCCTGCGCTCCCCCTCGTCGGAGGCTGGAGCGGCCACGCCGCCGGCCGGCTCGAGAGATGCCCCGCATTCCGCGCAGAAGCGGAACGTCGGCACATTGGCCCGTCCGCATCCAGGACACTTCAGCGAAACGTCGCGGCCACAGTGCACGCAGAACTTCGCCTGGCGGGGAATCTCCGCTTGGCAGTTCTCACAGATCACGGCTGCATCTTTTCGCAGGGCGACCGCCGGTCGCCCGCTGCGCCCCTTCGCCGACTACGAAGAATCGATCAGACGCGGCCGGTAGAACCACGCCCCCATCTCACGCACGTAGTGGAACTCTGGTTCAGACTGCGGCACGATCCCGGCCGCGTCCAGCACCGTGTTGCTGGTGATCTCGGCACGCGCCGCCTGGACCTCCCAGGGATCATGCGCGAGCTCGGCGTACATCAGTTTGCCCAGCGGCCCGTCAGCGTACTGCGCATACCTCTCCACGAGGAAACGCTCCAACGAACCTTCCTCCGGGGCGACAGCACTGCCCGTGCCCGCGTACTCCACCCGGAACGACGCTCCGCCGCCCCCGCCGCGCTCGGCGCTGAAACGGGCGCCCTCCGCCGTCTCGCTCAGATCCACGGACGCATAGTGGAACGGCAAGCCGAAAATCCTCTTGGCCATGAACACGTTGTAGCGACTCGGAGCGTCGATCGAGAGAAACGCCACACCCGGGCCCTCCGGGCCTTGGACGTAAGTGCGCAGATTCAGTTCAGGAAAGCGGTGCAGATCGGGCCCACCCGGAATCAGGTCGATCAGCTTGGTCAAGAGACGAAGAAGCTGCGGCAGCCCGCCCGTCGAGCGCCATTGAATGTCGTCCATACGAAAGGCCACCGCTCCCACCCAGGCGCTGCCGTCGAACTCATCCACCGTGACCCCTTGCGGCAGCATCGCCTGGATCTCGCTGGGCGCAACCCGCCAGTGCGTGAAGAGGAGTTGCTGCCAGCGCTGTGACATCACCCAGTTTCCTGCCGGGGCCCTGCTCTCAAGAGTCGTCATTTTTCGACCGTCCCTCCCACTTGCTCAGGCCCACGGGCGCCGGCGAACGGCCCTCTCCGCCGTTTCCGCTTTCCGTGCACCAGCCCCACAAACGACTCGCTGGCCCTCGCATCAAGCGCAGGCGCGGCCGGGCTTGTATCGCCGTTGAAGTTGGGGTAGTTCATCTGCTCCTCCCGCAGCACGTCTCGCAGCCGTGGGATCCCGAGCGACTCCGCCGCATAGTCGAAGAGCTCTGTCAGATGGGGGCGGATGACATCGCTTGCCACCCGCTCCGCCACCCGCTCCTCGATCCCCTCGCCGCCGTGCAGCAACGTCTCCACATCGTCCTCGCTCAAGGGGTACTCGTGCGGATAATAGGTGGGGGTCGAAACAGCGACCTGCACGCCCGGCAAGCGCGGATTCGCCAGCAGCTTCCCCAACCGCGGGAAGTGGGGCAGTCGGCCATCGATCATCAGCTGAGCGACCAGCACCCGGTACAGCACCAGATTCATCAGCGTCTGCTCTGCGAGGGACTCTTGAGCCGCCAGCTCCGCGTGATCCAGATAGGCCTGGGCCACGCTCCCGTTGTGCGCGCGATACCAGTCCGGCGCCTTGCGCGAGACAAGGAACGCCACCCAAAAGTCGACCGCCGGACCGGAGCCCGCCTCCGGCTGCTCGGGTGGCGGCGCCAGCGGACGCCGCAGCAACCGGCGCAGCAGGCGCGACCAGCGCGGCCCATCGGGTCCACCCCCTGCCTGCTCGTAGATCAACCGGGCCTCCTCCGCGTCCGTGAGCAGCCGGCCGTTGACCGCCCGCCACCACTGGCTGCCCGGCTTCTGCGGATGGTCCGGAGCGTTCAGCACGCCGCGATCGACCTCCCAGCGCAGGAAGTTCTGCGCCGCCCGCCCCATCCCCGACCGCCGCAAAAAGAACAGCGTGCGCACGCCGGAGTCGCCGTAGTCGCCGTAGAACGCGGCCGCCAGCGCCAGCCGGCCGGCCGGATCGTCCTCCACCGCCAGGAACCGTTCCGTCGCTTGCGCTCGGTAGGACACATCACTTCTCGATTAGTACGTTCTTGAAGCGTGCCAACACTACTTGAGTCGGCGGGGTTCTGCTAGGCTGCGGCACGCTTCCGCGTCGGCGCGCTCCAGCGCGGTGGGGTTCGCAGACGAGTGTGTCGAGGACGTGGGGCAGAGGGAGTGCAGCATGGTCTCTCGCTGGACTGAGAGCTATCTGGACGAGCTTCGACTGCAGGGAGATCCACCCGCGGATCGCGTGATCGCGGACCTCCGCTCGAACCAAGCGACGGCGGACGTCAATCGTCTGCTGGTCGATCTCATCCGTGCGGACGAGATCCCGCCCGGCCTGCCCGATTCGGTCGTGACCTATCTGGAAACCACCCGTGAAGTACCGCCCTGGACCGATCGCGACAAGATCGCCCACGCCAACCGCCTCTTCGGTCGCTGGGGACGGCAGGTTCTCCTCATCCTTGGCTTCGCCGCTTTGCAGGAAGGCTATTGCCACGCCAAGCTCGCCCAAACCCTTCTCGTGGGGAGCCGCATGGCGTCCGACCCCAAGCGCCGCGTGATCGAAACCAGCCAACTCCTGATCGACGTGCTGGAACCGGGCGGCCTCGATCCCGACGGCAAGGGCATCCGCACCGTGCAGAAAGTTCGCCTCATGCACGCCGCCATGCGCACGTTGATCCCAGAGTCGGACGACTACGACCCCGACTGGGGCCTGCCGGTCAACCAGGAAGACCTCGCCTCCACCCTGACCACCTTCTCTTGGCTCACCCTGGACCTGTTGCCCCACCTGGGGGTACGCCTCAACGACGACGATCGCGAGGCCTATATCCACACCTGGCGCGTGATCGGCTTCGTCCTCGGCATTCGCGAGGACGCCCTCCTCACCGACATGGCTGATGGCGCCGCCCTTGTCGACGCCATCCGCCGGCGCCACTACAAAGCAAGCGAGGCAGGACGCGTCCTGGCCAGGGCCCTCACTGACGTCTACGAAGAGCTGCTCCCCGGCACCGTCTTCGACGGCGTCCCCTCGGCCATGATCCGCGACCTGATCGGAAACACCTACGCGGACATGGTCGGGGTTCCCCAGGCCAACTGGACCCGCCACCTCAAAGTGATCGGCGTCATGATCGCCCGCCTGCGCTCCTTGCTGCCTCGCTCCGGGCCGTTTGAGGACGTCGCCTCGCGTCTGGGCTTCGCCATGACGGAAGGCCTGCTATCCCTGGAACGCGGCGGGGAGCGCCCCGCCTTCTCGATCCCAGTCGAGCTCCAACGCCAGTGGGAAGTTGGGAAGCAGGCCTGAGGTTCGGCTTGGGCGGGGCAACGGTCCCCTAAGACCCGGCGGCCTTCGGGGCATTGTTCCCCAGAATATCGTCGAAGAACCGCTCCAGGTCTTCCAGCGAAAACGTCCCCTCCGTAATCACGACCACCGCAATGAACGCGCCTAGGGTCACAGCCCCCGTGATCATGAGGACTGTCGTAGTTCTGACTACCAGGCGTATCCAGCCCACGAACGCCCGGACCAGGTTTCGCCCCAGTCGTCTCACCATCTGACACCTCGCGATGCGGTAGACACCGGAGACCCTCGGGATAATTCAGCGCAGCGACGTTGTCAACGCGTGGCTTCGCTCCGCGCTGCGCCACTTCCCGCCCCTCCGTCCGCTCCCAAGGACGGCGCGTGCCCGCTCCTGTCCAATGCGTGCACGGCATCTCACACGCACCTCGAGCACCGCCGCCCGCCCTCGGCATACTGCGCGATAGTGCGATCTTGTCTCAGTGAGGAACCGCCGCCATCCGGTCGAAAAGCCCGCTACCACCCGGC
>JAPUIR010000177.1 GCA_027296805.1 Chloroflexota bacterium
GCTGGGCGGCGCCCCGATCTCGATCGTGACCGCGCGCGCGGTCTCGGCCAGTTTGACGTGATCCTCGAGTTCGATTCCCTCCCGTAGTGCGTACCAGGTGAGGGCGCGATACATGATGCCGGTGTCCAACATGCGCCAGCCGAGACGGGCGGCGAGCTCGCGGCCAACGACGGTTTTGCCGGAGGCGACCGGCCCGTCGATAGCGATGACGCGGATCAGGGGCTGCGAGGGTTTTGGCATCGAGGACGATTATACGGTGGTGTCTTGGGCGGGCTCTGGGCCGGGGACGCGCGCGCGAAGCAGACGGACCTCGTGGTCGGTCAGGGGGCGGAGTTGCCCAGACCCCAGATCGCGCAGCCGGATCGGACCGAAGCGGACCCGGATCAGCCGCACTACCGGGTAGCCGATCGCCTCGCAGATACGGCGGATCTCCCGCTTGCGCCCCTGGTGCAGCGTCAAGCGCAGCCAGCTGGTCCCCGGCGTCGACGAGGGGCGTCGCAGCCGTTTGGGGTTGGCGCGGGCGATGACACCATCGTCCAACCGGACGCCGGTGTGCACCCGTTCCAGATCGTTATCGCTGGGGCGGCCGCGTAGCTCCACGATGTACTCGCGCGGGAGCCGGTTGCTGGGGTGCAGCAGGCTGTTGATGAGGGGTCCATCGTTGGTGAGGAGGAGCAAGCCTTCGCTCTCTAGGTCCAGGCGGCCCACGGGCACACAGCGCCCCGCGTCACTGGGCAGGAACTTGGTGACGGTGGGGCGACCGCGATCGTCCGAGGCTGCGCTGAGGACGCCGAGAGGCTTGTGGAGGGCGTAGTAGCGCAACGGTTCGCGGTCGATGGGGATGTCATCGATCCGAATCTCGTCGTTGGAAGGGTCGACGCGGCGGCCGGGCTCACGCGCGATCTCGCCGTTGACGCTCACGCGGCCTTCGACGATCGCCTGCGCGGCGGCTCGGCGAGAGGCGATGCCGGCCCGCGCGAGCGCAACCTGGAGCCGCACCTGGCCGGTCTCCGCGGCGCTCATGGGCCGTCACGCTGGGGTCGCCAGCGTCGTCGGAGGGAGAAGACGGCGACAGTCGTCAACGGCAACGCCAGGGCGACCAGGACAAACGGCCAGGCCGGGAATCCGCCCCCCTCCTCCGGTACGACTCTGACCGGCGGCGACGCCCGATCAGGATTGGGCGGGTTCTGGTCGTTGGCTCCGGCCAGGCTGGCAAGCAAGGGTGTCGCGCCCGCCCGGCCCGGCGTAGGCGCGACGTTCAAGATCCAGCCGGAGTCGATGAGGGCGATCGAGCGGTCGCGTTCGGGCCGTGGCAGCGGGGGACCGCTGAAGTCAACACGGTCCACGACCCGGCCGGCGGGATCGAGCAGGGTGACGGTATCGCCGCTATTGGCGAGACCGTTGCCGATGCGTCCGTCGGCAATGGCGATGGCCTCGGCGACGGGGATGATGTTGGTGCGGAAGGCGTCGCCGATGGCGTCCGGCGAGGCGATGATCACGACATAACTCATCGCCGGGATTCCACCGCTGAGCGCGTCGGAAGCGGCGTTGTCAGCGATGCGCCAGCCGTCGAGGTCGACGCGGGCGCCGGTGGGGTTGAAGATCTCGACCCATTCGAATGCGGCGTCGCGCTGGCCCTGGCCGGCGTTGGCGAAGATCTCGGTGATGACAAGGGGCGGGACCGCGCCCCGGGGGAGCGGGGCAGGCGGGCCGGTGCCGGGAGTGGGCGTGCCCGCCGCGAACATGAGCGACTGCAGGTCGCGCATGAGGGATTGCCCGACGGGTGGCGGGCTGAGATCGCTCAGTGTGCGGTCGGAACCCCAGGAGACGCCGTCGATCGTTGTGCCGCTGGGGTCCAGCAGCAGGAGCCGGTCGCCGCTGTTGGCGAGGCCGTTCCCGATGCGGCCGTCCGCGATCACGATCCGAGGCGCATCCGGCGTGTCCGGTAAGGCCCGGTCGGAGGCAACCACGAGGACGAAGCCACCCAGCGCGATCTCGATCTCGGGCAGCGGATCGCTGGCGCTGTTATCGGCGACAGACCAGCCCGCGAGGAGAATGGGGACGTCGGAGGCGTTTTGGATCTCGAACCATTCGAAGCTGGCGTCTTGGCTACCGTTGCCGCTGTTGGCCAAGACTTCGGAGATCCGCACTTTGGGCATCTCTTGAGCGACCGTCGCGGGGATGCCCAGGCCGGCTAGGGCGATCAGGCCCGCCAGCGCGATTCGTCGTGACACGGCTGCTCAGCTGCGATGGATGATGATGCGCTCAACGATCACGGTCTCGCTGCGCGCTTGCCGGACTGGGACCGAGCGGGGGAGGGGGGCACGGCTCAGCAGGGAGAGGCTGTCGCCCAGCATGCGGCGACCGCCGGCACGGACGACCCAGTCCGCCAGGGCAGCGACGGCAACCACCGTGGCCACGCGCCGCATGGGCGGGACCAAGGGAGCGAGATCCGCTCGAAGGGCGGGCAGAAACTGTCGCCCGGCAGGGTGCCGCGGTGTGGCCGGCAGCAATTCCGCTTCCAGCGCGGGGGCTGGGTCCGGCAGGGAGTGCTCGTCCGGCGCCGAGGCCTCCGCCGTGTCGCCAGCAGTGTCTTCAGAGGATGTCGACTCCGGATCGATCATGGAGGCAGTATAGGGCGCACTCCGCCCCGCGGATGGATCACTCCGATTCGCTCAGATCGATCTCGATCACGAGCCTGGCCTCTTCGATTCGGACGGCGAGCACGTTGTCGGGCAGGGCCTGTTCGAACTGATCGTCGAGCGGTGTGGATTCCAAGACGAGATCGGCGAGCTGTTTGGAGAAGGGGATCGAGGGCAAGCTGCCCAACCTGACACGGTCAACGTCAACGTCGATGTGGCCGTCATCGTCGATCGTGAAGCGGGCGCTCACCTCGATGCCGACATCGCGGCCCACGGCGTTGCCGGCCACGAAAAAGGTCGCGCGGCCGGGCGTGAGGACCACGACGATTGAGTCGACGGGGAAGCCGGGATCGAGTTCCCGTTCGGCGCGCAGAAGCGCCCAGAGCTTGGCGTTGATCTCGCGTTCCTCGAGCACGACCTCTGCGACGGGCTGGCCCTCGCTGTTGGATCTGATCGCCACCTTGACGTCGAAGAGGCTCGCTGCCTGGTCGGAGAGGGAGTAGGAGCGGAAGACGCCGCCAGAGCCTTCCACTGTGACGAAGGCGTTCTCGACCACCGGCCCGGGCTGCCGCAAGCCGACGAAGAAGAAGATCGCGAACAGGATGCCCAGCAGGAGGAGCCCGCTAAACAGCAACGAGATCAAACAGCCGAAGGGTGCGGCCAGCATGCGCACCGGGAAGGTGACGATCTGCAGCAGACCGCGGGCGACCGTGAAGACGCCGCCGAAGAGATGCGTCATCCCGGCCGCTCTCGGCCCAGGGCGGCTTCGACATCGCTGGTGAGGTCTAGGTTGGAACCGCTGTCGGAGACGTCCGGGATGGCGATGCGATCCTGGGCGATCGCCTGCAGCGATGCGATCAGGAAGTGTGGCTCGCGGACGACGCCTTTCCCGCGGATGGCGGCGAAGAGGGGTTCGTCGTCGTTGGCGGGGACTTGGCGTTTGGCCGATTGGCGATCGGCCGTTTGGCGATCGGCCCACAGCTCGTCGAGATCGGCGCCGCGCAGCGGGTAGCGGCAGGAGGCGACCACCGGCCCGCGGTCGAGGATCGGAGTGCTGCGCTGGAGCATCATCCCGCTCTCGTCCGCGTCGGAGTCGATCAGCCGACGGATGACCTCTTGCCAGGTGCCCACCGGCCCCTGGGGCAGAGCGGGGTGGAGGTTGAGCAAGGGCAGTTTTTGGCAGAGAGAGGGCATGATCAGCATGAAGCCTGCCAGCACACCCGCCTGAACATCGTAGGCGTTAATCCGCTCATGTACTGCCTGCTCGTAGTCGCTGCGCCAGGCTGCGAGCGGTTGCCCGGGTTGAGAGATGGCGCCGCCTACCCGCTTGCGCCAGTCGCCGGACGAGAGCGTGACCAGGGGAACGCCGCGGCTCTCCACCAGATCAAGGAAGGCGTCCGTGTTCACGGACTGCCCGCGCTCTCGATTGCAAAACACGACGCCGATC
>JAPUIR010000178.1 GCA_027296805.1 Chloroflexota bacterium
ACGGCGCCCTCGCGGCGCTATCCTCGCACCACCTTTGAGGAGGCTCCCCATGACGATGATTGACCACGTCATCGACGTCGACGGCCACGTTTTCGAAACTCCCGAGATGTGGGAGGAATATCTCGAGAAGGAGTTCCAACCCCGCAAACCGATCATGGTCAAGGACAATTGGGGGAAGGAGCGCTGGATGGTGGACGGCAACATGCGGGTCCGCGGTCGCGGCGCGTGGAACCCCGACTCTGTCTGGGAGGCTGGCTGCCAGCGGCCCGGCGGCTACGATCCCGCCCAACGCATCCCCGACATGGACAGCGAAGGGGTGGACCTGGCGGTCCTCTACGGCAACATGGCGCTGGGCTTCTCCAACTACCCCGATGCCAAGCTGGCCGGGGCCTTCTGCCGCGCCTACAACACCTGGCTGGCCGATTATTGCTCCTACGCCCCCGAGCGCCTCAAGGGCGTCGCGTCCCTGCCGCTACAGGATCTGCCGGAAGCGGAACGGGAGCTCAAGCGCTGCGTCGAGGAGCTGGGATTCCGCACGGTCCAGATCCAGACCAACGTCAACATGCGCAACGTGGACAGCGAGGCCTACGACAACATCTACCACTACTGCCAGGACGAGGGCGTGGCGGTCGGCTTCCACTTCGGGGGTGGAGGCGCCGGTGTCGATCGCACCGTCGACCAGTACGTCATCGCGCATGCCTTCGGCTTCACCTTCGAGGGCATGATCTCGACGTCGTTCGTGATCATGACGGGGCTCCTGGAACGCTTTCCCACGCTGCGCATGGCCATTCTCGAGGCCGGCACCGGCTGGATCCCCTACTGGATGGAGCGCCTGGACGAGCACTACGAGCGCCGGCGCGATGAAGTGCCGGGCCTGACGATGGCGCCCTCCGAGTATTTCAGGCACCCCAATCTCTTCTTCGCCTGCGAGGCCGACGAAAAGATGCTGCCCTACACGCTCTCCGTGGTCGGCGAGGATTCCATCGTCATGGCCACCGATTACCCGCACTGGGACGCTCCCTTCCCCGGGGCCGTGACCGGCATCACCGATCGCGACGACATCAGCGACGAACAGAAGCAGAAGATCCTCGTCGATAACGCCAGACGCTATCTGGGCATCGAGAACTGAGGCGCGCTCCAACGAATCCGACGCCCGGCGGGTCTCGCCGGCGCGACGACCCTAGTCTGGGCCCGACCAGCACGCGTCCAGACGTACCCACGAAAAGGAAACCAGAGATGGAGCTGCCCCGCTTCTCCCTCGCAGGCAAAGTCGCGCTCATCACTGGGGGCAGCCGCGGCATTGGCGAGGCGACCGCGGTGCTGTTCGCCCAAGCGGGGGCGGATGTTGCGGTGACCAGCCGCAAGTTGCCCGACCTGGAGCGCGTTGCCGACCTCGTCCGCGCTGAAGGCCGCCGGGCCATTGCGATCGAGGCGCATGCCGGTCGGATGGACGGGCTCCAAGGCATCGTCGATCGGACGGTCGAGGAGCTTGGCGGACTGGACGTGCTGGTCAACAACGCGGGCACAAGCAACTACGCGCCGTCCATGGAGATGGAGGAGCGTGCTTGGGACGCCGTCATGAACCTCGATCTGAAAGGCCTGTTCTTCCTGAGCCAGGCCGCCGGCCGCCACATGAGGGACCATGGCGGGGGCACGATCGTGAACATCTCCTCGGTCGACGGAGTCCGTCCCGCCCGCACCACGCCGCACTACTCCATCGCCAAAGCCGGCCTGATCATGGCGACCAAGTGTCAGGCGGTGGAGTGGGCGGAGCACAACATCCGCGTCAACTGCATCGCGCCCGGGTCCATCGAAACGCGGCTGTACAACGCGAACTTCGCGCTGCTCCCCGAAGAGGACCGCGCCGCCGCCAAAGACGCCTCGAGCCGCCGCGTGCCCCAGTCCCGCATCGGCGACCCGCATGAGATCGCCGACGCCGCCCTCTACTTTGCTTCCGACGCGTCCAGCTACGTCACCGGCCAGACCCTAGTCGTTGACGGGGGGCGTCTCCTGGTCTGACCTAGCGGGCAACCCCCCTTGACCTGACCGACGGATTAGAAGTCCGCTGCTGCGATCCCAGCGGCGTCTGCGCCCGCGAACACGGGCTGCACAGCTCTAGAGACCGACGGACTGATTCTCAGCACGCCGTCTTCGCGCTCGATCGGTGGGCCTGAACCCTTGCTGGCGGGGACAGCGGTGGGCTGCGCCCTACTTCCAATGAAAGGGTTAACGACCGCGATTTCGGGGAGGTGACCGAACCCCATGCCTGTCTGGCGTTCGAGGATTCGGTACCCCATTTGTATTGCGGCTTAGGCGATCATCCCGCCGTCGGCGACGAACTCGGCGCCGCTGCAGAACGAGCTCTCGTCTGAAGCAAGGAATAGCGCCAGCGCAGCGATCTCCTCCGGTTCGGCCACGCGCCGCATAGGGGTCCGTGCGATCAGGGGATCCAGGCCGCCGGCGTCGATGCCGGGGACAGCGTGGATCATTGGAGTGTCGATCACGCCTGGGTGGATGGAGTTGACGCGCACTCCGTGCGGGCCAAGCTCCCGGGCGGCGGACTTTGTCATGCCGCGCACAGCCCACTTGCTTGCGGTGTAGGCGATGTTGCCCCAGCCTCCGGCCATGCCCGCGATAGAGGAGATGTTGACGATCGCGCCGCTCTCCGCAGCCACCATGTGGGGAGCCACCGCACGCAGGCCGAGGAAGACACCGATCTGGTTGACGTCGATGACGCGGCGGTACTCGTCGAGATCCATGGTCAGGAGGGTGGAGAGCGTGAGGATTCCGGCGTTGTTGATCAACACGTCGATGCGACCGTGCTGCTCGATCACGTCGGCCAGCACACGGTCCCAGTCCGCGACCGACGCGACGTCGAGGTGGAAGTATGTCGCGCCGTCGATCGCGGCGGCGGTTTCGCTGCCCTCCGTGTCGAGGACGTCGGCGGCGATGACCGCGGCGCCCTCCGCCGCGAAGAGACGGGCTTCGGCAGCGCCCTGGCCCCGGGCAGCACCCGTGATAAGGGCGACCTTGCCGGATAGTCGACCTGCCACTGCGTCGCTCCTTCGCTGTTCGGTGGATGGATGCTAGCGGCTGGTCAGTCTCTTCCCGGGGACCCGGAGTCGCGGCAGGCGGTTAGACTAACCCGCGATCCGAAGGAGACAACCGTGGAATACCGGCCACTGGGACGCAGCGGGGTGCAGGTCAGCGCTCTCTGCCTCGGCTGCTGGATGTTCGGGGACCGAGCCAGCCCGGAGGAATCCCGCCGCATCATCGGTCACGCGCTGGACAGCGGCGTGAACTTCTTCGACACGGCCAACGTGTACGGGGGCGCCCCGGGGCGCTCGGAGACGATTGTGGGCGAGGCGCTGAAGAACAGTGGGCAGCGCGACAAGGTGGTGCTGGGTACGAAAGTCTTCTGGCCGGTGGACCCGGACGACCCCAATGGTCGGGGGATCAGCCGACGCCACATCACGGAGCAACTCGAGAATAGCCTCCGCCGTCTGCAGACGGACCACGTGGATCTGTACTACCTGCACCGGCTGGACCCGGACGTGCCGGTCGACGAACCGCTGCGCGCTCTGGACGACCTCGTGCGCTCCGGCAAGGTGCGCTACATCGGGGTGAGTACGACGGCGGCGTGGCAGTTCGTAGAGTCGCTGTGGGTGTCGGATCGGCTGTCACTCAACCGCTTCATCGCCGAGACACCGCCCTACAACATCCTGGACCGCCGGATCGAGAAGGAGCTGATTCCGATGGCGCAGACGTTCGGGGTGGCGGTGAACCCTTGGGCGCCGGTGGCAGGGTCGCTCCTGACCGGGATCTACAAGCGGGGCGAGGAGCCACCGCCCGGCTCGCGCTATGCGGAGGAGCGGATCGCAACCGCCTACAGCCGCCGGCTCAACGAGGGCGTGTTCGATGTGACGGACGTCCTCGCGCCGCTCGCGGCCGACAAAGGATGCTCGCTGGCGCAGCTCGCGCTTGCCTGGGTGTTGGGTCAACCCGGCGTGACGAGCCCAATCACGGGGCCCGAGCGGCTGGGCGATCTGGAGGACAGTCTTGGCGCGCTTGAGGTGGAGATCACAGACACCGACCGC
>JAPUIR010000179.1 GCA_027296805.1 Chloroflexota bacterium
AAGCGCTGCGCGTGGCCTGCACACCCGTGCTCGACGCGGCGGCGTTGGCGGCCGATCCGCACACACAGGAACGCGGCTATTGGGAAGAAGGCGATCAGGTCTGGGCGCAAGGTGCGGTAGGGGCCGTGCGCTTCCCGGGACAGCCCTATCAGCTCAGCGCAACGCCCTCCGCGCGGTCCGGCGACGCGCCCACGCTGGGTCAGCACACCGACGCCTTGCGTTCGGAGTTGACCGCCACGACGGCCGCCACGGCCGATGCGTCGGCCCGGCCCCAACAACTACCCCAACAACTACCCCAGCAACCCGAGCAGCACGACCCGCCCTTGCGCGGCCTGCGCGTCGTCGAGCTGACGGCGAACTGGGCCGGACCGATCGCGGGGCGGCACCTGGCCGACCTCGGCGCGGACGTGATTAAAGTGGAGTGGGCGGCCCGACCCGCGACGCGCGCGTTGTTCTGGCCCGGCCCGGAGTTGGACCTCCAGCGCCAGGGCTACAACCGCGCGATGTACTTCAACCTGCTCAACCGCAATAAGCGTGACGTCGTGATCGATCTCTCCGATCCGCGAGGCAAGGAGATCTTCGAGGACCTGATTCGTGGCGCGGATGTCCTGATCGAGAACAACAGCGCCCGGGTCATGCCCAACCTGGGCTTGGGCTGGGACGACCTGCGCCAGATCAACCCCCGTCTGATCATGGTCAGCATGTCGGGCTACGGGGCGACGGGCCCGCACAAGGATTGGGTGGCCTACGGGTCGAACATCGAGACGACGAGCGGGCTGACCGCCGTGACCGGCTACGAGCCGGACGGGCCGCGCTACCGCACGACCCTGTTCTACGCGGACCCCGTCGCCGGCATCCACGGGGCGGTCGCGATCATGGCGGCGCTGGAGCAACGGCGTCGATCGGGCGAGGGCCAATGGATCGACATCGCGCTCAACGAGACCGGCGCCGGCTTCTGTTTCGAGTCGTTGTTGGAGTACCAGGCGACGGGCCGGGTGCGCCAGCCCATGATGAATCGTGATCCCCGCTTCGCGCCGCAAGGTGCCTACCCCGCCATCGGGATCGACAAGTGGGTCGCGATCAGCGTGCAAGACGATCGGGACTGGGAGGCGCTCTGCGAGGTGATCGGACGGGCGGACCTGGCCGATGACGAAGAGCTTGCCACGCTCGAAGGTCGCTGGCGCCGCCACGACGAGCTGGACAAAGCGATCGAGGCTTGGACCCTAACGCTGGAGCAGTACGAGGTGGCCTGGGCGCTGCAGCGCGCGGGCGTCTCGGCGGCTCCGGTCTTGGCCAACTGGCAGATGTTGCCCGACCCGCACCTGCACGAGCGCGGCTTCTACATCGACGTCGAGCACCCCGTCGTCGGCGTGTACCCCTATGCGTCTTGGCCCTGGCAGTTTTCGCGCACCCCCGCGGCCATCACCCGGCCGGCGCCGGTCTTCGCGGAGCACAATCGCCAGGTGCTGGGCGAGCTGGGCCTGTCCGACGACGCGATCGACGACCTCTACGCCAGCGGCGTGACCGCCGACACGCCCGACTTGCCCGCTTAGCTGCGGAGCCGTTCGGCTTAGATCAGGGGCCAGGGATACGGCCGACGCCAGTCCGGCGGCGCGGGCAGGATCGGCTCGCGGACGATCGCCGCGCCCCGCTCGCGCAGGGTCTCCATCTCCTCGGGCAGGAGGTAGCGACCCAGCTCTGTGGACAAGGTGCTCTCGCCCTCGAGTTGGGCGAGCAGCGCGGCGATGTCTTGGAGCCAGGGCGCGGGAAGGCGCTCCCCCGCGTAATCCCAGATCACCGTGCGCAGCTTCTCCTCCACGTGCAGCGTGAGCCCGTGGTCGATGCCCCAGAGGTGACCGTCGTTGGCCTGCAGGACGTGGCCGCCCTTGCGGTCGGCGTTGTTCGTGAGCCAGTCGAAGGCGGCGAAGCGGCGCATCGTTTCGCTGTGGTCGTCGCGCAAGTCGAAGTAGGTGCAGGACTGGTCGCCGGGGATGAAGAGCTGGAGCGACCCGACCCCGTGCTCGAGCCCCTCCGAGCGTTCGACCGTGGGCGGCACCAGTTCCCAGCCCAGCGCCCTGCTGACCAGGTAGGTCGCCACCTCGCGTTTGTACAGCGAAGGCGGGAAGTCCCACAGTGGCGTCTCGCCCTTCTCGGGCTTGTAGACGGCGTAGCCCGGCTCTGCGTCGTCGGGCGCTTGGAGCTCCACCAGGAAGACGTAGTTGGACGACGACGCGATCATGCCGCTGTCGACGACGGCGGCGGACACCAGCAACTCCTCGATGTCGGGGCGTCCTGGGTCCCAGGACGCGTCTGGCAGTCCGCGCACGTTTCTCTCTCCCAGCGGCCGTCCGTCTGGGCCCTTCAGGCCTGGGCGGCAACGCGATCGTAGCGCCTTGCTCTCCTAGCGGACCATGGACAGGCTCTCCTAGCGGAGCACGGAGACGGGGTCGCCGGGGCGCACGACGCCGCCCTCCAGCACATTCGCCTCGACCCCGAAGTTGAGGTGGCCGAACTCCGAATCGAGCACATCGAGCAGATTGATGTCGCGGCCGCCACCTTCCGGCGAGGCGTTAACGGCCTTGCAGCGCACGAGCGGGGCGCTGACCTCGACCAACGTCTCGCCGATCCGCAGCCGTTCGCCCGCCCAGCCGAAATCGTCCCAGGCCTGACCG